>CAMLFJ010000068.1 GCA_946479205.1 uncultured bacterium
TCATCAGCGCGCGCTGGACGCCCCAGCGCTCGGACATCGCCCCCACCATGAACGCCCCGATCGGGAACACCCCGCCCCAGATCAGGGTGTAGATGCTCATGACCCGCCCGCGCAGCGCGTCGGGGGCCGCGAGCTGCATCGTGGTATTGCAGGAGACCACCGAGATGATGCCGAAGAATCCGGTGATGAACAACATCGCGACCGCGGGCCAGAACGAGCGCACGAACGCCAGCCCGACGAGCCCGCAACAGGCCAGCGCGGCCGCGGTGAACATCAGTGGGCGCGGGGGCCGCCGCGTCCCGAGCGTGCCCAAGGTGAGCGCGCCGCTCACCGCGCCCACCCCGAGCGCGGCCATCAGGAAGCCGAAGCCCTCCGCGCCCAGGCCCAGCACGGTGCGCACCACCAGCGGCACGTAGACCGTGAAGTTGAACACGCAGAGGCTCACCATGAAGGTGAGCCCGAGGGCCAGCAGCATCTCGCGGGTGCGCCAGACGTAGCGCATGCCGATCACGATCTCCTCGACCACGCCCCGGCCGGAGCGCGGCTGGGGGAGCCCGCGCGCCCGCAGGGTGAGCATCACGGTGATCGCGACCGCGAAGCCCAGCGCGTTGAGGGCGAAGGCCGGCGCGATCCCGTAGCGACCGATGATCAGGCCCCCGATGCTCGGGCCCACGATCCGGGCCGAGTTGAAGCACGCGGAGTTGAGCGAGATCGCACTGCCCACGTCGGCCCGGCCGACCATCTCGGCCACGAAGGACTGGCGGGCCGGCCCGTCGAGCACGTTGGCGAACCCGACCCCGGTGGCGAGCACCGCCACGTGCCAGTACTCCACGTGGCCGGCGTAGACGAGCGCGCCGAGGAGGAGCGCCTGGCCGCCCAGCACCGACTGGGTCACCACCAGCAGCCGGCGCTTGCGCACGCGGTCCGCGACCGCGCCCGACACGATCGAGAAGAGGAGGATCGGCCCGAACTGGAGCGTGCCGATCAGGCCCAGCAGCAGCGGGGAGGAGGTGAGCTGGAGCACCAGCCAGGACTGGGCCACCGTCTGCATCCAGGAGCCGACCTGGGCCACGAACTGCGCCGCGAAGAACCGCCGGAAATCGGCGTGGCGGAACGCCCGCAGACCGGTAGGGAGCGCCATGGGCGGCCGCTCAGCCGCCGGCCACGCCCTGGGTATTGACGAAGATCGAGTAGAGCGACTGGCTCGCGGCGAGAAAGAGCCGATTGCGCTTGGTCCCGCCGAAGCAGAGGTTGGCGCAGCGCTCGGGCAGCAGGATGCGGCCGATCAGCTTCGCGTCGGGATTGTAGACCGCGACGCCGTCGAGCCCCTCGCCCCCGCCCCAGCCGCACCACAGGTTGCCGTCGGTGTCGCAGCGCATCCCGTCCGGGATGCCCGCCCCGGTGTTGATGAAGACGCGGCCGTTGGTGAGCGCGGTGCCGCCCGCGACCACGTCGAACACGCGGATCTCCCGCGGCATCGAGCCCGAGACCACCACGTAGAGTCGGCTCTCGTCCGGCGAGAAGCAGAGGCCGTTCGGCCGTGGGATGTCCCCGGTCGCCACCGTGGCCTTGCCGCTGCGGGGATCGAGGCGGTAGACGTTGGTGGGCAGCTCGAGCGCCGCGATGTGGCCCTCGTAGTTCCCGAGCACACCGAAGGGCGGATCGGTGAACCACACGCTGTCGTCCGACTTGACCACCACGTCGTTCGGGGAGTTGAGCCGCTTGTGCTCGAACGAGTCCATCAGCACCGTGACGGTGCCGTCGTACTCGGTGCGGGTCACCCGGCGGCTGTCGTGCTCGCAGGTGACGAGCCGCCCCTGGCGATCGCGCGTGTTGCCGTTCGAGAAGTTCGACGGCTTGCGGAACACGCTGACCGCTCCGGTCTCCTCGTCCCACCGCATGATGCGGTCGTTCGGGATGTCGCTCCACAGCACGTAGCGGCCGTCGCCGAACCACACCGGCCCCTCCGCCCAGCGGAACCCGGTGGCCAGGCGCTCCACCGCCGCGTTGAAGATGCGGTACTTGGCGAAGCTCTCGTCGAGGATCTGCACGGCCGGATCGGGGTAACGGACGGGCTCGGTCGACATGACCTCCGGATGGTGGCCACTCACGGCGGAGAAGTCAACCACCTTGTGCTAGAGTCGCGCGACATGAGCCGTCCCGCGATCCGGCATCTCTCCAGGGTGGACCCGGTGATGCGCGCGCTCATCCGGCGCGTGGGGGCGTGCGGGCTCGCGGTCCGGAATCAGCAGCCCTTCGAGACGCTGGTGCGCGCGATCGCCCATCAGCAGATCCACGGGCGCGCGGCCGAGGCGATCCTGGGACGCTTCATCGCGCTCTTCCCGGGCCGGCGCTTCCCGAGGCCGGAGGACATCGTCACGGTGGACTCCCGCAAGATGCGCCGCGCGGGCTTCTCGCGGGCCAAGATCCGCTCGATCAAGGACATCGCGCGGAAGACGCGCAGCGGGCTGATACCCGGGCGGACCGCCTGCCACCGTCTCACCGACGCCGAGCTGATCGAGCGGCTGGTGCAGGTGCGCGGGGTCGGCCAGTGGACGGTGGAGATGCTGCTGATGTTCACGCTCGGCCGCCCCGACGTGCTGCCGGTGGACGACTTCGGAGTCCGCGAGGGCTTCAAGCAGGCCTACGGGCGACGCAAGCAGCCCACCCCGAAGCAGCTACGCCTCTACGGTACCCGCTGGAGTCCTCACCGGTCGGTGGCCGCCTGGTACCTCTGGCGCGCGGCCGAGAAGGCGCTGCACCGCAAGATCGCGCCGAAGATCACCTAGCCGATCACGTGGTGGAGGGGCGCGCCCGCATCTGCTCGGGGCTCATGCCGTAGAAGCTCCGCGCGCGGTCGCCCGGCCCCGGCCAGGGATGCGCGCGCAGCACCGCCTCGTTGATGTCGGCGCCCCAGCCCGGGCCCTCCGGCACGAAGATGTGCCCGTCCTTGATCACCGGCGGCTTCGTCACCAGGTCCGCCTTCCACGACACGTCGTCGATGTCGATCTCCATGATGCGCACGTTGGGGAGCACCGCGCACAGGTGGAGCGAGTGGAGATCGGCGAGGTGGCTGTAGTAGTTGTGAGGCGCGATATTGATCTCGTAGGTCTCGGCCATCCGCCCGATCTGCACCGCCTGGGAGAAGCCGTTCCAGGGCACGTCGATGATGGCCACGTCGACGGCGTGCAGCTCCAGGAACGGCCGGTACTGGCGCGTGGTGACCAGGCTCTCGCAGGAGGCGAGCCGCGTGGAGGTGGACTGCTTGATCTGCAGCAGGGCCTGCGGGTCCCAGTTGTCGTACTCGACCCACTGCATGTCGAACTGCTCCAGCAGCTTGGCGACGCGCAGCACGCCCTCGGTGCGGAAGTTGTAGTTGAGGTCGAGGCAGAGGCCGACCTTGGGGCCCACCGCGTCGCGGAAGGTGCCGATCAGGCGCTCGATCGCGTCGAGGATCTCCACGGTGGGCGCGCCGTCGGTGGAGTTGATGCCGCTCGCGAAGCCGGGGAAGTACACGGTGGCCGGATCGCCCGGGATCACCATGTTGGTCTTGAGCGCGGTGAAGCCGCGCGCGACCACTTCCTTGCCGAGCGCGGTGATGTCGGCGTAGGTGCGCAGCGGCGGCGTGCCCAGGACGTGACCGAGCCGCGCCCGCGTGGTCCCGCAGTGCGACCAGTACAGCCGCATGCGGTCGCGCATCGGGCCGCCGAAGAGCTCGTAGACCGGGACGCCGAGGGCCTTGGCCTTGATGTCCCACAGCGCCAGCTCGATGCCGGCCATCGCCTTGTGGCTCACGCCGCCCAGGTTC
This sequence comes from uncultured bacterium, assembly GCA_946479205.1. The sequence continues at coordinate 3,809 of CAMLFJ010000068.1, forward strand.
TGGCGCGTCGCCCGCAGCATGTCCCAGTACAGGCGCTCGACCGGCCGCGGGTCCTGACCGATCAGGAGCGGGGTCAGGTCCTGGACGGAGCCCGCGATGCCGTAGGGGCTGCGGTTGTCGCTACACTCCCCCCAGCCCACGAGGCCGTCGTCGGTCTCGACGCGAACGAAGGTCCAGGGCCGCCAGCCGCCGTCACAGTGCAGGGCTTCCACGCGCGCGATCTTCATGGCGACAGACCATGCCACAGCCGACGGGCGCCCACAAGCTTCCCGAAGGCATTCCCAGATCCGCTCGGCTCGCCTTCGGCTGCGCCTCGCCCTACGGCCAGGCGGCGGTGCCCCGGCGGAACTGCTCGAGCGTGAGCAGCCGGATGCGCGAATCCGCGCGCGCGGCCGCCCGCGCCGCCTCCGTGTTGTAGCCCCAGGCGGCGAGGAAGAGCTGCACGTCGTCCAGGTCCGGATGCGTGGTCACGTGCTGGAGCGTCTCGAGACGGTCCTCGACGAAGGCCAGCCGGGGGCGGCCTCCGCGCTCGGCGGTCCAGGCCGCGATCAGCGCGCGCAGGTTCAGACACTTGTGCACGCCCGCCTCCTTGCCCTGCACGTCCGCGAACTGCACGCCCCAGGCCTCCAGGATGCGCCGCGCGAACTCACCCTCCTTGGTGGTGACCAGCACGCTCCGCCCGGGCTCGGCCACCAGGCGGCGCAGCTCGTCCAGGCTGCCGTACGGGGCGTGGAGCGCGAGCCAGCCCGGCTCGTCGGTGGCGATCCACTGGTGGCGCACCTCGTCGAGGGTGTGGCCGAGGCGCGCGATCAGGGCATCGCCGGTCGGCGAGCCCGTCGCGACGAGCTCCGCGCGCACCCGCTCCCAGCCGCCCAGGATCTCCGCGCGAGGGACCCCGCGCGCGATCGCGCGGAGGAGGACCGGCATCTCCCAGCCGCTCAGGATCACCGGGCGCAGCGCGCAGAACGCCACGAACGCGCTCTCGGGGGGCGGCACGTCCGCGGGCCACACCCGCGCGCAGGTGCGGCGGCTCGTCTCGAAGTACTCGCGCAGGCCGTCACAGCAGACGCCGTCGAAGTCGAGGGCCAGGATGTCGGGAATCGTCATGACCGGACACCGCGGTGACGCGAACTGCGCCGAAGAAGATGCGCCCCCGCCGCATAAGCAGCCGACTTTTCAGCCATCGAAACTCTGGCCTCTCTCTTGCTCGTTTTCGAGAATCATGGCCGCACCGGAGCGCAACATCAGCGCGGTGGACGCACGGCTCGTGAGCCTCGAGGACGAGGCCACGCAGCTACGCGCGGAAGTGGCCGCGCTCCAGGAGGAGATCCGCTGGCTCACCGGCCAGGACGACGAGCCGGCGCCGGGCTGGCTGTCGCGCGGCTGGGTTCGCGCCTCGCTGCTGCTGACCGCGGTCGGCATGGTCGCCCTCGTCTCCCTGCCCTATCTCCTGCGTCTCGATGCCCCCGGCCCGCATGCCGATCCGGCTCCCGTCGCGTCCACGCGGCCGGCCCCCACGACCCCACACCCCGAGGCGGCGCCCAAGGCCGCGGCCCGCAACGCGGGCCCCGCGCCGACCCCGACCCACGTCCGGGCGCCCGAGGTTGCCGAGCCCGCGCGCGTCCTGTCCGCGGACAGCCACCCGGCGGGCCCCGCGCCCCGGCCGCGGCCCGCCCGCCGCACGCTCCAGCCGTCAGACGCCGTCGTCGTCGCGCCCGCGCGCGGCGAGAGCCCCTAGGGCCGCACCGGCCCGCGCAACCGCCCCGCCCACACCGATAGGGCGGCCACCCCGGCCGCCATGGCCGCCAGCGAGAACGCGATCGCGTAGCTCCCCGTCGCGTCGAAGATCCGCCCGGCCAGCCACGCGCCCAGCGCGCTGCCGAGCGCGCTCGCCACCTGCGTGGCGCCGAAGATCGAGCCGAAGTGCGGCCCGCGAAAGCGGTCGCTCATCATCGCGGGCACGATGAACGCGGTGACCGAGTAGCCGAGCCCGAACAGGACCGCGTAGCCGAGCGCGAGCCACGCCGACGGGGCCAGCGCCACCATCCAGAGCACGCCCACCCCGATGATCATGCCGATCATGCCGAGCGCGTAGACCAGCTCGCGGGACAGATGATCCGAGATCCAGCCCCCGCCGGTCTTGCCCAGGATGCTGGAGGCGCCCACCACGCTGATCACCGAGGCGGCGGTCATCGCCGGGAGCCCGTGGTCCACGAGGAACGCGGCCTGGTGGACGTGGAGCGTCTGGCTGCAGATGCTGCCCAGGAACACCGCGAGCCCGATCAGCCGGAACGACGGATTGGCCAGCGCCAGCGCGAGGGAGTGCTCACCGCCGGGCGCCCGGCCCGCCTCGCCGCGCGGAGCGGGTTCGCGAGCCGCCGGCGGCGTGTCACGGATCGCCAGGTAGGTCGCGGGCAGGATCCAGAGCGCGCAGAGAGCCGCGAGCACGCGGAACGCCCAGCGCCACCCGAAGCCGTCGATCAGCGCCTGGCAGAGGGGGACGACCAGGAAGATCCCGAGACCGACGCCGGAGCCCGCGATGCCGAGCGCGAGGCCCAGGCGCGCCTTCCACTGCCGCTGCACCATCACCACCGCCGGCGTCCAGCCCGCGGTGGCCACCCCGACCGCGGTGAGCAGGCCGAAGCTCAGGTAGAGATGCCAGGCGCGGGTGACCAGGCTGTCCGCCCAGAGCGAGCCGGCGAGCAGCACGCCCCCGATGAGGATGAGCCGGCGCGGCCCGAAGCGATCGGCGAGCGCGCCCAGCACGGGGCCCGCACCGCCGCTGACGAGCGTGAAGATCGAGAAGGCCCCGGCCAGGACCGAGCGGCTCCAGCCGAACTCGCGCAGCAGCGCGACCAGGAAGACGCTGTAGGCGTACCAGACCCCGTAGGCCAGCGCGAGGGTGACGACGGTGACGCCGAGAGCGAGATACGAAGGCGCGGGCGAGGCCGCCGGGTCGGGGCGCATGGGCGCCCCACCATACCGCGGGGTCAGTCCAGGCGGAAGCCGCCGGCGAGGCGCCGGGTCAGGAGCTCGCGCTCCTCTTCGAGGTTCGGGTCGAGACGGACCGCGGTCTGGATCGCGCGCAGGCCCTCGGCATCGCGCCCGAGGCTCAGCAGGCTGCGCCCCAGGTTGGCGTGGGTGGAGGCGTCGTCGGGATTGAGGGCCAGCGCGGCGTGGTAGGCCGCGACCGCCTCGTCGTAGCGCCGCAGCGTCTGCAGCGCCACGCCCAGGTTCGCGTGCGCGCGAAAATGATTCGGGTTGACGCGGATCGCGGTGCCGAGCCAGTCCACCGCGAGGTCGTACTGGTCGAGCTCCATGTAGAGGCGTCCGAGGTTGGCGTAGGGCCAGGAGAACTTCGGGTCGGCCGCGATCGCCTTCTGGTACGCGGCGGCGGCCGCGCCCTGGTCGCCGAAGCGGTACTGGAGGTTGTAGGCCGCGACGTTCAGCGACTCCGCGGTCATGGGCACGTCGTGCGCGGGCAGGCGGTGGCGCAGGAAGAGCTCGGCCTCGCGGCGCGCGCGCGGATCCGTCGCGCGGCGGATCCGGTCCTGCAGCACCAGGCGCGAGAGCCGCACCAGGCCGGCGTCGGTGAGCGTGCGGCCGAGCGGCAGGAGACAGTCCGCGCGGTCGGACGCGACGAGCATGCCGACCAGGGCCCGGGTCTCGGCTCCCACCGCCCCGCGCGTGGTCGCGCAGTAGTCGGCCCCCTCGCGCACCCAGCCGCGGCCGCGCGCCACCTCGAGCGCCCGCGCGGGCTCGCCCGCCTCGAGCAGCGTGGTGAAGAGGGCGGAGGCCACCACCTCGCGATCGAGCACCGCATTGGCCAGGACCACGCGGCTCGCCTGGAGCGAGCGAAACACCCAGTCGGGCAGCATGCGGCCCCAGCGCGAGGCGTTGAGCGAGACGGTCAGCCGCTCGATCGCGTGCTGACCGGTCTGCGCCCACCGCTCGCCCCGGGTGGGCGGCGCCTGCAGGCTGGCGTTCAGGTACTCGGTGGCGAGGGCGGTGTTGCCCATGCGCTCGGCCATGGCGCCGGCGCGGTAGTAGGACAGGCCCGACTGCTGAAGACGGCTCGCGCGGCCGTAGGCGTCGAGCGCCTCGTCGAACTCGCCCAGCAGCTCGGCCATGGCGCCACGGCGCATCTGGGCCTCGAGCGAGGCGGGCTCCGCCACCGCGGCGGTCCGGTAGTGGTTCAGCGCCTCCCGCAGGGCGCGCTGCTGGGCGGCCTCATCCCCGGCCTTGAGCGAGCCCCGGGCCCTCGAGTCCGGACCATTGCAGCCCATCGCCAGGAGGGAGACGGCCAGCGCGATGCCGAAGATCCATCGCATGAGGCTGGGAGGGATGGCGAGCATGGCGCTTCCTGACGGCAACATTCTTGCCACCCGGGATGCCCAGCCAAGTGCCTGGAATCACGAGGGCCCGGGGCGCGCGATGTGACGAATTCGGGCCCCCGGCTGACACCGCGTCGTCCGGTGTCCACGGGAGACCGCCGGCGGGTGGCTACGAGCGACCGAGACGGAAGCGGATGCCGCAGATCTGGACGTGACCGGCGCGCGCCGGATCGGCGCAGGCCAGGTCGAGGCCACCCAGCCCCTCGCCCCGTCCGTCGGCAGCCTCGGTGAAGCGGAGCGTCGCGTCATCCAGGACGATGACGCGCTGCCCGTCGCGCGTCTCGATCGGGCGCTCCATGACCTCGCTCCAGCGGCGGGCCAGACGGTCGGGGTCGTCGCTCTGGAGCTCGGCGCCCGATATTTGATATTCGCTCGGCTCGCCTTCGGCTGCACCTCGCCAATCTACTGCTCCTTGGCCGGCGGGGTGCCACGGCCCGCCGGGTGACCGGGCCCCTGCCTGCCAGCCAAACGACAGCATGGCCGCGCCCACGTCGCGCGGGTGGAGCTGCAGCTCGCGGTACTCGGGATAGCCGATCTCGTTGGCGATGCGCACCCCCACCGCCTCGCAGCGCTTGCGCCGCGGGGCCAGGTCGTCGCACTGGGTGATCACCATGTAGCCGCCGTCGCCGCCGCGACGCTCGAGATAGCGTCCGGCGGTCGTGCCGTCGCGCACCGGGGCCACGACCTCGAGGAAGTTGTGGCCGATCGGGAACAGGGCGTTCTCGAGCCCGTACTTGCCCACCCCCGCATCACGGTGGCAGACCTCGAGACCGAGCACGGTCTGGAATTCATCGACCACCGGCGCCAGGTGGCGGGCCACCAGGCAGATCTGTCGCATGCGCAGGCTCATGAGGTCTTCTCCGCTTCCTTGGCCGCCATCTTCTGCTTGAGCTCCGCGGGCGTGAGTCGGACGATGTCCTCGTTCTGGTGCGCGTAGACCTTGAAGCCGTCGGTGTCGAGGTCCTCGAGCGCGATCTTCCCGGCCAGGACCTCGGCCTTCCACCGCTGGTGCTCGGGCTCGCGCGCGTGGAACTCGGGCATCACCTCGCGGGCGAACAGCTCGAGGCTCGAGCAGATATCCTCGTGGCTAGTGCGCCCGGTCTGGTTGAGCAGGATGACCTGGTCCACGTTGGAGGCCTCGAACTGGGCGAGCTTGCGGCGGATCGTCTCCGGCGAGCCGATGAGCCCCGCGTTGAGCGTCTCCTGCGCCTTCGGGGTATGCCGCCACTCCTGGTAGAGCTCCCACATGTTGCCGCGGCCGGGCTCGGCCATGCCGTGCCGGCCGTAGTGCGAGAGGCAGAAGACGAAGAAGGTCCAGCCCGCCGCCTTCTCGCGCGCCTCCTCATCGGTCGGCGCGCACATGAAGGCGCTCACCATCGCGATGTTCGGATTCGCCGGATAGTCCGCAAGGCGATTGGGCTCGCGGGTGAGGCTCGTGTAGTAGCGATTCACCCACGCGCGCGCCGCCTCCGGCGAGACGAACTGGAAGCCGAGCGCGCCCATCCCCCACTGCCCCGCGCTGCCGATCGTCGCGATGTTCGAGCACGCGACCCAGAGCGGCGGGTGCGGCTTCTGGCGCGGCTTCGGGATGACGTTGCGGGCCGGGAAGTCGAAGTACTGTCCGTGGAACTCGACCGCGTCCTGGGTGAAGCACGGGATCAGCACCCGCACCGCCTCCTCCCAGATTTCTCGCTTATCCCTCACGCGGCGGCCAAATGGATGGAGTTCGATGGGCCCCTGCCCTTCGCCCAGGCCCAGCTCCACGCGCCCGCCGCTCAGCAGATCGAGGGTGGCCACCCGCTCGGCGACCCGGATCGGGTGATTGGTCGGGAGCTGGATGATGCCGTGGCCGAGCCGGATGCGACTCGTGCGCTGGGTGGCCGCGCCCAGGAACACCTCGGGCGCCGAGGAGTGCGAGTACTCCTCGAGGAAGTGGTGCTCGACCTCCCA
>CAMLFJ010000069.1 GCA_946479205.1 uncultured bacterium
ACATCGCGATCACCTTGCTCATCGGGGGCAGCCAGGCGGTGACGGAGTGGGTGGCCGAGGGCCGCGCCGAGGTGGGCGTGGTCGGGGCCCGATCGGGCCACCGCGGCATCGACTTCCGGGAGCTGCTGCCCGACGACATCGTCCTCATCGTGAGCGCGGCGCATCCCTGGCACGGGCGCAAGCAGGTCACGCTGGAGGAGCTGCGCGCCGAGCCGCTCCTGCTCCGTGAGCGCGGCTCGGGCACGCGGGCCGCCCTGGAGGCGGCGCTCGCCCAGGCGGGCAGCGACATCGCGGCCTGCCGCGTGGTCGGCGAGATGGGGTCGACCCAGGCGATCAAGCAGGCGGTGAAGGCCGGGGTCGGAGTGTCGCTCGTGTCGCGACGGGCGGTCGAGGAGGAGTGCCGGGCGGGAAGCGTCTGGTGTCTCCGGGTGAAGGATCTCAAGATCACCCGCGCCTTCTACCTCGCGACCCACCGGGAGCGCAGCCGCTCGCCGCTCGCCGAAGCCTTCCGCGCCTTCGTCGAGGCCGAGGCCGTCTGACCGCCGCGCGCGGTCCCCGCTCCGCCGTCATGGACCCGAAGCTGATCGATCCGAAGACCGGCAAGGAGATCCGCCTCACCGCCTACGCCGCCTGCGCGGGGTGAGCGTCCAAGATGGGTCCTGGAGATCTCCAGGACGTGCTCGGGGACCTGCGCCACGAGGAGCATGCCGACCTGCTGGTCGGGCTCGGCCGGAGCGACGACGCGGCGGTCTACCGCGTGACCGACGACGTGGCCATCGTGGAGACGGTCGACTTCTTCCCGCCGATCGTGGACGACCCGTACCTCTTCGGAGCGATCGCGGCCGCGAATTCCATGTCCGACGTGTACGCGATGGGCGGGCAGGTGCTGTTCGCGCTCAACGTGGCCGGCTTCCCGCGCGAGCTGCCCAAGGACATCATCGCGGCCGTCTTCCGCGGCGGCGCCGACAAGGTCCGCGAGGCGGGCGGCGTCATCGCGGGCGGCCATACCGTGGTGGACGCGGAGCCCAAGTACGGTCTCTGCGTGACCGGCCGCGTGGATCCGCGGCGCATCCTGATCAAGGGGGGTCTCCGCGCGGGCCAGCGCGTGTTCCTGTCCAAGCCGCTCGGTACCGGGGTGATCGCGACCGCGGCCAAGAACGACCGGTGCGAGCGCGCGATCCTGGATGGCGCGGTGCAGAGCATGCTGCGCCTCAATCGCGTGGCGGCCCGGGTGGCGCAGGAGGCGGGGGCGACCGGGGCCACCGACGTCACCGGGTTCGGGCTCCTCGGGCACGCCAGCGAGATGGTGGAGGCCTCCGGCGCCGGCCTGAGCCTTCGTGGTCGGGATCTGCCGCTCCTGCCGGGCGCGCGCGCGCTCGCCGATCAGGGGAGCTTCAGCGGCGGCATGGGCCGCAACCGTGACTACCTCGAAGAGGTCTTCGGCCGCCTCCGCGTGGACCCCGCGGTGCCGGACGCGCTCGTCAAGCTGCTCTGCGAGTCGGAGACCTCCGGCGGCCTCCTCTTCGCGGTCGATCCGGCGCGCGCGGCCGGCGTCCACGAAGCCTTCGCCCGCGCGAACGAGCCGGTCTGGGAGATCGGCGTGGTCACCACGCAACCAGGCCTCGCGCTGACCTAGGGACGGCCGCTTCGAGCGCGGGCTTCGCCCGCGCAAGCTGTGCTTCTGGGGGAGGCTCGGAGGGGGGCGCAGCCCCCCTTCGATCATCGGGACGCGTCGGAGCGCTTCAGGAACGCGATCAGCTTCTGGCGGAGCTCGGCGGGGAGGTTGGTCTCGGGCTGCTCACGGAGCCGGCGGGCGGCGTTGACGGTGCCCTTGTAGGTATTGACGAAGGCTACGCAGGGGGGGCAGCCGTCCAGGTGCCATTCGAGCTGCGCGGTCTGATCCTCGGGCAGGGACCCATCGATGTAGTCCGCGAGCAGCTCGACACATTCCGGGCACCCGATCTCGCGCGACGCTCCGTCCATCTGTTCCCCCTCACCGATGAGGCGATCACCTGTAGCGAAACCTTAACACACGGCGGGCCCGGAGCAAGTCCGTCTTTGGCCGCTCGCGCCTCGCGCGGATTGCCTTGTCGAGAGGCGCCGGTGTAGGCTCCTGGCAGCCATGGCCGCTCGGGTGGCCGTCCTCACGCCCTATGCCGCACCGTCGGTCCGTGGCAACGCGATCACCGTCGATCGCGTCACGCGCGGCCTCCGGCAGCGCGGGGTCGAGCTGCGGGTCTGGGATCTCTCGGTGGTGCCCGAGGGCGCGGTGGACCACCAGATCAGCCAGTACGGGCCGGCGGTCATCCACGCGTTCCACGCCTTCCGCACCGGGCCCGCCGCGCTGCGCCTGGCCCGACGCGCCCACATCCCGCTGCTGGTGACGGTGACGGGCACCGACGTGAACCAGGATCTCGTCGACGAGGACGCGGGGCCCATCGTCCGGCGAGTGCTGGAGGGCGCGGCGGCGGTGAGCGTCTTCGACGAGTCGATGGCCTCCCGCATCGTGGAGACGCTGCCCGCGACCGCGGCCCGTCTCGTGGTGATCCCGCAGAGTGTGGGGTTCGAGGCGCCGGCGTCCGGTCACTGGCCGCCGGTCGCCGCGCTGGAGCGGCGGCCCGGCCCCATCATCCTGTTCCCGGCCGGCATCCGGAAGGTGAAGCGGCCCGCGTTCCCGCTGGAGCCGCTCGATCGTCTGCGCGACCGCCATCCGACGCTCGAGCTGGTCTACGTGGGACCGATCATCGACGCGGCGGAAGGTGAGGTCTTGAACCGGCTCCTCTCCGGCTACCCGTGGGCCCGATATGTGGGAGCGGTGCCGCACGATCGGATGCCCACGCTCCTCGACCTGGCGGACGTGGTGCTCAACTGCTCCTTCTCGGAGGGTGGGATGGCCAACTCCGTGCTCGAGGCGCTCGCGCGCGGTCGCGCGGTGCTCGCCGCGGACATCGCGGGCAACCGATCGCTCGTCGAGGACGCGGTCACCGGCTTCCTGTTCGGCTCGCCGGAGGAGCTGACCGCGAAGGCCGATCGCCTGCTGCAGGACTCCGACCTCCGCGCGCGGCTCGGGGTGGCGGGTCGCGAGCGGGTCAACGCGCGCTTCAGCCCCGATCGCGAGACCGACGGCTACCTCGCCGCGTACGCGCGGCTGGCGCCCGGCTTCAGCTGAGCGCGCGGCACGGTCCTTGCTGCCGCAACGAGTCAATCGGGTCGCGCCGCGCGCTCCCGGCGTGTTTCGCGCTCGTTTCGCGTGTCGCGCACGTGACGTTGAGTGAAATTCCGGCAGCGCGCGCGTCCGAGTGGCGAAAGAACGGGCAAGTAGTTGACGGGGCTGGAACGCCCCCCTATGATGGGTCAATTCCAAGGCGGGAAAGGAGCCGTTCATGGCGCAGCCTCCCGTTTCTAGCCAGTCCCAGGAGCAGCGAGTTCAGGAGTTCGTGAGCGCCCACCAGGCGCTGCGCGCCGAGGTCGGCAAGGTGATCGTCGGCCACCACGACGTCGTCGGCGAGGTGCTGGTCGGTCTCTTCGCGGGCGGTCACGTGCTGCTGGAAGGCGTCCCCGGGCTCGGCAAGACACTCCTCATCAAGACCCTCGCGGAGAGCCTCGAGCTCTCCTTCTCGCGGATCCAGTTCACGCCCGACCTGATGCCGGGCGACATCATCGGCACCAACATCATCGTGGAGGACGCGCAGGCGCGGAAGCACTTCCAGTTCCAGCGCGGGCCCATCTTCGGCCACATCCTGCTCGCCGACGAGGTGAACCGGGCGACCCCCAAGACGCAGTCCGCGCTCCTGGAGGGGATGCAGGAGGGCTCGGTCACCGTCTCGGGCAACTCGCACCCGCTGCCCCAGCCCTTCTTCGTGCTCGCCACCCAGAACCCCATCGAGATGGAGGGCACCTACCCGCTGCCGGAGGCGCAGCTCGACCGCTTCCTGTTCAAGCTGCGGGTACGGTACCCGGCGCTCGAGGAGCTCACCGAGATCATCGACCGCACGACCCACGTGCGGCAGGTCGAGGTCCGGCGCGTGCTGACCGGCGCGCAGGTCCTCGCCATGCGCGAGCTGGTACGCGAGATCCCGATCGCCACCCACGTGCGGGACCTCGCCTCCTACATCGTGCTCGCCACGCATCCGCAGTGGGAGCGGGCCCCCGAGTCGACCCGCCGCTTCATCCGGTACGGGGCGAGCCCGCGCGGAGCGCAGGCCCTCGTGCTGGGCGCGAAGGTCCGGGCGATCTCGGAAGGGCGCTTCAACGTCAGCGTGGAGGATCTCCGGGCCACCGCGTTGCCCGCGCTGCGGCACCGTCTCATCCTGAACTTCGAGGGCGAGGCGGAGGGCGTGGACGTGGACGACCTGATTCGTCAGACCGTGGAGGCCGCGGAGGCGATGACCGGTTCCGAGAAAGAGGTCTTCCTGAGATAGGCGAGAGGAGATTCTGATGCCCGGTCCCACGGTGGTCGAGCGGCTGGTCGCGGACGTCGCGCGGCAGATCCGCCTGCGACGCGCGGAATTCTACGGCCTGCGCGGCCTCTTGTGGGGCTCTGTGGCCGCGGTGGTGCCGCTCGTGCTCAAGGAGCCGCTGGGGATCTGGAGCTACGTGGGGGCCGCGATCCTCCTGCTGGCCGGCGCGGGCGCCGGCGCGGTATACGGCTTCCTGCTGAAGCTGCCCCAGGCGGAGGCGGCTCGGCTCGCCGATCGCGGCTACGGCCTCCAGGATCGGGTGAGCACCGCGCTCGAGTGGGCCGATCGCGCGGATCGCACCCCGATCGTGGAAGCCCTCGTCGCCGACGCGACCGCCCGCGCCGATCAGCTCGGGGCGCGGCGCATCATCCCGCGCCGGGTGCCGCGCGAGGCCAAGTTCGTCCCCGTCCCGCTCGTGCTGGGCCTCGTGCTCGCCGCGGCTCCGCCGATTCCGCTGCCGCAGGCCGGACTGCCCAACTTCTCGGTCTCCCGCGACGAGGACGAGGAGAAGCTCAAGGAGCGCAGCGGAGACCTGCAGCAGTCGGAGCGCCGGCAGGCCACCCGGCGCGATCCGGTCCAGCGGGCGGATGTGCAGGAGCGCACCCTGACCCCGCGGATGGGCGGAGGCGGGCAGAGTCAGCCCGGGGATCTCGCCGCCGTCTTCAAGGACACCTCGCTGGCCGGCCGCGCGCCCGATTTCAACTCCTTCCTCAAGAAGGGCGACGACCGGTTGCGGATGCTGGAGCAGATGGACCGGCTGCCGGATCTTCAGAGCGACTTCACGCAGAACCAGACCCGGATGGTCTTCCAGAAGGCCAAGGCCCTGCGCGGCGGCGTCGATCCCAACAAGAAGGTGTCGCCGGAGAAGCTGCGCGAGCTGCTGCAGGAGATGGAGCGGCTCGGGCGGAAGAACCAGCCGGGCGGTGGGCAGAGCGACTGGTCCGGCGACGTCTACGAAGGCATGGAGGCTCTCGAGGGCGGCCAGAGCGACAAGGCGATGGAGGCCATGGAGCGGGCGCTCAACAAGATGCGCAACCGGGACGAGCGGGGCCGCGACGGCAAGTCACTCAAGGGCGGACGCGAGAGCGAGCGGCGCGGCAACAAGCGCGGGAACGAGAAGGGCCGGGGCCAGGGCGGGCCGGGTGACGAGGGCGATTTCCCGGAAGGGGAGGGGCTGCTGCCGGGGCGCGGCAAGAGCGGCTCCCCGAAGGGCGACCCGACCGCGCGGCTGCGCGGCAATCCGTTCGACGTGGGCGTGGAGGGCGAGGCCCGTCCGGGCCGCAAGCAGGGGATCGACACCAACATGGTGGGCCGTGGCTCGCAGATGCCCTCGCGCATGCAGTACATGGGTGTGCTGGGGCAGTACCGGAAGATGATGGAGGAGTCCATCGCGCGCGAGCAGGTGCCGCGCGACTTCCAGAGCCAGGTCAAGGAGTACTTCCAAGCGCTGGATGAGAAATAGCGCCGTGGCCACCGCGCGGGCCGGCCACGAGTTGCTCTCGACGGACTTCCTCACCCAGCTCGAGCGCCTGACCTTGCTCTCGCGCCGGTCGTTCCGTGGACGCGTGAAGGGAGAGCGGCGCAGCCCCCGCAAGGGCATCAGCGTGGAGTTCTCCGACTACCGGCAGTACGGCGTCGGCGACGACCTGCGCTACGTGGACTGGAACGTCTACGCCCGCCTCGACCGTCTCTACCTGAAGCTGTTCGTGGACGAGGAGGATCTTTGCCTGCACCTGCTGGTGGACGCCTCCGCTTCCATGGGGTTCGGTGAGCCATCCAAGCTCGGCTACTCCGCGCGACTGGCGGGCGCGCTCGGCTTCGTGGGCCTGGTGGGGCTCGAGCGCGTGGGGGTGGGCGTGGTGCGCGACCGGATGGCCGAGGGCTTCCCCCCGGCGCGCGGTCGGAGCCAGGCGATCCCGCTGATGGACTTCCTCGGCCGCCTGCGGGCGGGCGGGCTCACCTCGCTGAACGACGGGCTCGCGGCCTACGCGCTCCGCTCGCGTGAGGCGGGCCTCGCGGTGCTCGTCTCGGACCTGATGGACCCGGGCGGCTACGAGCGCGGGCTGAAGGCGCTGCTGGAGCGGCGCTTCGACGTGCACGTCGTCCACGTGCTCGCCGCGGACGAGATGAACCCCTCCTTCGGGGGTGACCTGCGCCTGCTGGACGCGGAGACCGACGAGGAGCGCGACCTCACGCTCGACGCCGAGGCCCTGCGCGGGTACCTCGAGCGGCTCCGCGCCTTCCTCGATCGCGCCGAGCAGTTCTGCCGGGGCAACGAGATCACCTACCACCGGGTGGTGACGGATACCCCGGTGGAGGAGTTCATGCTCCGCCAGCTCAAGGGGCTGCTGCTCGCATGAACTTCCTCAGCCCCTTCGCCCTGCTGCTGGGCACCCTGGCGGTGCCGTTGCTCCTCCTCTATTTCCTGAAGGTGAGGCGGCGGCAGATGCGGGTGTCGAGCCTGCTGCTGTGGGCCCCCGCGCTTCGCGACCGCGAGGCGTCCACCTTCTTCCAGCGGCTGCAGCGCGACCCGCTGCTGATCCTCCAGATCCTCGCCCTGCTCGCCCTCACCGCGGCGCTGGCCCGGCCGGCGATGAACGTGATGGGGCAGGGGGCCAAGCGCGTAGCCATCGTCATGGACAGCTCCGCCTCCATGAGGGCCACCGACGTCTCGCCCTCACGCTTCGTGCAGGCGCAGCGGGCCGCGCTCGGGCTGCTCGGCCGCCTCGGTGAGGGCGCCGAGGTGATGGTGATCGAATCGGGGGTGCAGCCCAAGGTGCTGGTGCCCTTCACCCGCGAGCACGACCGGGTCTCCTCGGCGATCCGGTCGATGGAGGCGCACGATCTCCCGAACCGCCTCCAGGAGGGCCTGCGCACCGCGCGGGCGCTGGTGGGCCCGGACCCGCGCGCGGAGATCCACGTCTTCACCGACGGGTCCCACCCCGACGCGATCAAGGGCCAGGGCGACGACGTCCGCGTTCGCTGGACCGGGGTCGGGCTCCGCTCCCACAACGTGGGCATCACGAACCTGGCGGTCCGACGCAGCTACTTCGGGTCCTACAACTCGCAGGCGTTCTTCTCGGTGGGCAACTTCTCGGGCGAGCGGCAGAGCCTCTCGCTCAAGCTGACCCTGGACGACGAGGTCCTCACCGAGCGCACGCTCACCCTCGACCCGCAGGTGCGCCGGGCGATCACGGTGCCGTTCAGCGAGCAGCGCGGCGGTGTGCTCAAGCTCAAGCTCGACGTCACCGACGATCTCGACGCCGACAACACCGCGTACGCGGTGATCCCGCCCCCCCGGACGATCTCGGTCCTCCTGGTCAGTCCCGGCAACCTGTTCCTGGAGAAGGTGCTGAAGACCGACCCGCAGGTGCAGCTCGAGGTGCGCAAGCCCGACGCCTATCAGGGCGGCATGGAGGGCTTCGACGTCGTGGTGGTGGACAGCGTGAGCCCGCCGAAGCTGGGCAACGGCCGCTTCGTTCTCGTCAACACCGTGCCCGGGGACGTGCCGCTCGAGGTGCTGGGGCGTCTCGACAATCCCACGATCATGGACTGGGACCGCACGCACCCGATCATGCGGCAGATCGACTTCGCCAAGGTGACGATGGAGGACGCGATGCGCGTCCGGCCGCTCGCCGCGGGCAAGACCCTGGTCGAGGCGGTGGGGGGACCGCTGATCTACGCCCTGGAAGAGCGCGATCGCAAGGCCCTGTTCTTCGGCTTCGACCTCTTCCGCAGCGACTTCCCCCTGCGGGTGGCCTTCCCGGTCATGCTCTCCAAGGGGCTCCGCTGGCTGCACCCGGCCGGGCTCGACCAGGCGAGCCTGCAGCTTCAGGCGGGCCAGCCCATCCTGCTGCCGGTCGAGCACGGGGTGACCACCGCCACCGTGCGCACCCCGTCCGGGCGCAGCGTGCGGGCGCAGATCAATCGCGGGATGGCGAGCTTCACCGAGACCGACGAGGTCGGTATCTACGCGGTGGTCACCGGTCGCGGCGAGACGCGCGTGGCGGTGAACCTGATGAACAGCGACGAGTCGGACCTGACCCCCCAGCCGCTGCCCACGTTCGTGGAGAGCGTGCGGCCGGAGTCGGCGCCGGTGCTCATCGTGCGCGAGCTCTGGCCCTTCTTCGTGGCCCTCGCCCTGCTGCTCTTCGCGGTGGAGGGACTCCTCTACTGGCGTCGGCAAACCGGGGGCCGCTTCGGGCTGCCCAGAGCGCTGGGCGATCGCTGGGCCCTCGGCCTGCGGTGCGCGTTGCTGGCCATGCTGCTCCTCTCGCTGACCAAGCCGACGATCCCGCGCTGGGCCGACCGGCTCAACGTGACCTTTCTGCTGGACGTGTCGGACAGCGTGAGCCTGGCCGCGCGCGAGAGCGCGTACCGGTTCGCGGCCCAGTCGGTGGCGGGCATGCAGCCGGGCGACCAGGCGGGCGTGGTGGTGTTCGGCGAGGAAGCGATGGTGGACCAGCCCCTCCGCGCGACCACCCGGATCGACCGGCCCCAGGCCCAGGTGGGCGGACGCGCCACGAACGTGGCCCAGGCGCTCCAGCTCGGGCTGGCCACCGCGCCGCCCGGCCAGGCCAACCGCTTCGTGCTGCTCACCGACGGCCGGCAGAATCAGGGCAACGCACTCGCGGTCGCGCAGGCGGCCAAGGACGCGGGCGCCGACATCTACTACGTGCCGGCCCCGCTGACCTTCTCGCAGGAAGTCGTCGTGGAGTCGATGGTGCTGCCGCAGGAGGTGAAGTTCGGCGAGCCCTTCCAGGCCAAGGTGGTGGCGTGGAGCCAGGCCGAGACGCAGGGGCGGCTGTCCCTGTACCGCAACGCGGAGTTCCTCGGCTCGCAGGTGGTGCGGCTCTTGCCGGGCAAGAACGTCTTCACCTACCGCCAGTCGCTCGAGCAGAGCGGCATCCACGTCTACCAGGCCGCGCTCGACGTGGACGGCGACACGATCGAGGAGAACAACCGCGCGGTGGGCACGCTGGTGGTGCGGGGGCGGCCCCAGGTGCTGCTCGCCGAGAAGGACCGCAACCAGGCCCAGGCCCTGGCCGCGGCGCTCCGCTCGCAGCACGTGGACGTGACGGTGGTGGAGGCGGACAAGATCCCGAAGGACATGGCGGGGCTGCAGAAGTACGACGGGCTCATCCTGTCCAACGTGTCCTCGCTCAAGATGACGAAGAAGCAGATGGAGAACATCCGCGACTACGTCCGCGAGCAGGGCGGCGGGCTCGTGATGCTGGGCGGCGAGGAGAGCTTCGGCCTCGGCGGCTACTACCGCACGCCGATCGAGGAGGCGCTCCCGGTCACGATGGAGGTGAAGCAGAAGATCGAGATCCCGAGCCTCGCGGTCGTGCTTTCGATCGATCGCTCGGGCTCCATGGCCATGACCACCGACGAGAAGGTGACCAAGCTCGACATCGCGAAGGAGGCCGCGCATCTGGTGGTGGATCTCCTCGACGAGCGGAACGAGGTCGGGGTGATGAGCTGGGACACCGAGTTCATCTGGGACGCCCCCCTCAAGCCGGCCCGCGACAAGCAGGGCATCCACCAGGCGATCTCCACCATCAAGGCGGGGGGCGGCACCGACGGCTACCCGGCGCTCAAGGAGGCCTACCAGGTCCTCTTCGACCGGCCGGCGCTGCTGAAGCACGTCATCTTCCTGTCGGACGGGCAGATGACCCGCG
>CAMLFJ010000070.1 GCA_946479205.1 uncultured bacterium
ATCGGGTTGCCCTTGCCGTCCACGAAGATGTTCTTCCAGCCGGGCTCCTTGAGCTCCTTGCGGCGCGGCGAGTGGTCGCTGGCCACGGTGGCGATGTAGCCCTCACGGCTGCCGCCCCACAGCGCCTCGCCGTCGCCGCCGCCCACCGGCCGCAGCGGCGGCCCGATCTTGGCGAGCGGCCCCCACATCTCCATCTCCTTCTCGGTGAGCAGCAGGTACTGGGGACACGTCTCGGTCCACACCCGCTGGCCGCGGGCCTGCGCCGCCTTGATCCGCTCGAGCCCGCCCTTGGTCGAGAGGTGCACGACGTAGACCGGGCACTTGGTCATCTCGCCGATGAGGATGGCGCGGTTGATCGCCTCCTCCTCGGTCCAGGGCGGGCAGGTGGCCGGGAAGTCGGTGGGCTTCACGCGCCCGGCCGCGATCGACTTGTTCTCGAGGTGGTAGAGGATGTCGCCGTTCTCGCAGTGGAGCTGGCAGATGCCGCCCAGCGCCGCGATCTTCTCCATCACCTGGGCGATGAACTCGTCCGAGCACATGCGGTTCGGCCGCCGCTTGTAGGTCATGAAGATCTTGTAGGACGTCACGCCCTGCTCGAAGGCCTCGGCGAGGCCGTCGAGGATGTAGGGCTGGTTGTTCAGGATGAAGTGGAAGCCGAAGTCGATCACCGACTGCTGCCCCGCCTCGTCGCGCAGGCGCTTGAGCGCCTGGGGCAGCGTCTCCCGCGCCTGGTCGTCGTACTCCACGAACGACAGGAGCGTGGTGAGCCCTGCGTGCGCGGCCGCCACCGGTCCGGTGTGCCAGTCGTCGTAGACCGCGCCCAGGTGCACGTGGCAGTCGATGAGCCCCGGCAGCACGTACTTGCCGGTGGCGTCGATGGTGCGCTCCGCGGGTGGCAGCATCGACTCGGCGCCCAGCGCGACGATCCGGCCGTCGCTCACGCCCACCGCGGTCTCCAGCACCTCGTTCGGGGTGACCACGCGCCCGCCGCGCACCAGCAGGTCGAGACCCTTGGCCGCCATCGCTAGCTCCGCCGCGGCGTGGGCTGGGTCAGCAGCCCGTAGTGCTCGGGGTGACGGCGCCCCAGGAAGTCCCACCGCTTGCGCGCGGGGACCATCTGGTCGAGGTCGATCCGGGCCGCGATCAGCTCGTCGCCGGTGGTGGCGGCCTTGGCCACCACCTGCCCCATCGGGTTCACGATGCACGAGCCGCCGATGAGCTCCATGCCGTCCTCGACGCCGGCCTTGGCGATGCCGACCACGAAGAGGTTGTTCTGGTAGGCGCCCGCGCGCAGGCACAGCTCGTTGAGATCGAGGGCGAGCGGGGACAGCGGGGTGTTGTAGCCGATCAGCACGATCTCCGCGCCCAGCAGCCCGAGGCTGCGGTAGGACTCGGGGAAACGCCGGTCCTGGCAGATCGCGATGCCGACCCTGGCGCCGGCCGCGTCGAAGACCCGGTAGCCGCTATTGCCGGACTCGAAGAAGTGGGGCTCGTAGACCTGCGCGTGGCCGTCCGGCTGCTTCGCGCCCGGCAGATGGATCTTCCTGAACGTCCCCGCGAGCTTGCCCGTCTCGTCGGTCAGGAGCGCGGTGTTGAAGTAGCGGCCCTGGTCCTTCTCGCAGAAGCCCACGTGGCAGGCGATGCGGGCCTCGCGCGCCCGCTGGAGCAGCGGGGCCAGCGCCTTGGGCGGCATCTCGGTCTCGAAGAACTGATCGAAGTCGTCGCGCACGCGCTTGGGGAAGTAGGTGGTGAGGGCCATCTCCGGATACGCCAGGACCTCGACGCCCTCCACCACCGCCTGGTCGAGGAGCGCGAGCATGCGCTCGACGATCTCCTCCCGGCTCGTGCCTTCGTTGTTGGGGCCCATCTGCGCGGCGGCGACCTTGATGTGGCGTGCCATGGAATCGTCTCCTTTCGGGAGTACATACGTCACCCCGGGCGGCTGCGCAAGTCCGCGAGCATCTCGATCAGGACGACCCGGCACTGCTCAGCGCTGGCCACCGCGCGCGGGAAGCCGATCCGGCGCGCGTGCAGGCCGTCGGCGGCCCGGACGCGCAGCTTGAAGCCGAGGCGATCCACCGCGACCATCTCCGCCGCCTCCGCGGGCAGCTGGCCGAGGACGCGGGCGTACAGGACGAGCGCGTCCGCGTGGTCGCGGTTCATGTGCTCGATGATGCCGGGGGCCGCGTCGGCCAGCGGATCCGGACGGGCCGTCTCGTAGCCGGGCACCGTCAGCCAGTCCATCGCGCCGAAACCGCCGACGAAGTAGACGTCGGCGACGTCGAGCCGCCAGAACGCGAAGTCGTCGAAGTCCACCCAGTGCACCGCGTTCGGGTGGCGCGCGAGGTAGGCGTCGCGGGCGAGCGGCCGATCGTCCGTCTCGAGGCGGTGGGCCGCGCCCATGAGGGTGACCCGCGCGAGCGCGAGCGGATCGTCGCCCGGCTGGGCCACGAGCAGGCTCGCGCGCGGATCGGCCGCGAGGTTCTGGGTGTGCATCGCGAGCGTGCTGATGAGCACGAGCGGCCGTCCGCGCTCGTCGGGCGCGTAGGGCATGATCGAGACGAACGGGTGGCCCGGGTGGCGCCGCGAGAGCGTGCCGAGCGTGCCGGTGCGCCCCAGGTGGACGAGGGTGCGCGCCTGCTCGGCGAACGCGGGCTCGGGCGCGCCCGGTCCCGCCGGCCCCCCGCCCTGGCCGTGACGGCTCATGCGAGCACCCGCGCGAGCCGCTCGGCGAGGCGCCCCGCGCTCGGCGCCACGAAGACGGCCAGCGGCGCCTCCCGGTTGCGCACGGTCAGCTCGTGGCGCGCGTGGTCGGAGACGTCGAGTCCCGCCCGGACCGCGACTTCCTCGGAGAGCACCAGCTCGCACGCGTACTCCTTCGTCAGGGCCTCCAGGCGGGCCGCGACGTGCACGGTGTCGCCCACCGCGGTCAGGTACGTCGTGGACGCGTAGCCCATCTGGCCGACGACCGCGGGCCCGGTGTGAATGCCGATCCCCAGGCGCAGCGCGGTGTCGAGATCGTCGGCGAGGGCGCGGCTCAGCTCCTGCACGCGGGCGACCATCGCGGCCGCGGCGCGGACCGCCTGGCAGGAGCCCTCTTCTGGTCCGGTGCCGTCCACGCCGAAGAGGGCCATGACTCCGTCGCCCGTGAACTGGTTGACGATGCCGCCCGCATCGGTGATCGCGCCGCCGACCGCCTCGAAGTAGCGATTGAGGATGAAGACCACGTCGTACGGGAGCTTGCGCTCGGCCAGCCGGGTGAACCCGCGCAGATCCGCGAAGAGCACCGCGATCGTCAGCTCCTCGCCGTCGCGGTGCCCGGTCGGGAGCGCCTCGGCCGGGCCCGCCCCCGCGGGCACGAGCGGCACCACCGCGAGATCGCGCCGGGGCCGCACCTGGCAGGCCAGGCGCACGTGGGCGGGCGCCCCCACGCGCCCGAGCACGCGCAGCTCGTCCGTGGTGGCCGCCGGCAGGTGCTCCTCGCCACGGATCACGCGCACGCGGCACGTCGAGCAGCGGCCGCGCCCTCCGCAGACCGAGGCGTGCAGGATCCCCGCGAAGCGGCTCGCCTCGAGAATCGTGAACCCGGCGGGAACGAGCACCTCGCGGCCGCCCGGATACGCGACACGCACGCCCTGACGCCGGCGAATGTGCTCGCGGACCGCCCGCGCCGCCAGCACCAGCGCGATGGCCCCGAGATCGCCCCAGAAGATCGCGTACGCCACTCGTTCCAGCACCGCCCGCTGCGCCGGGCTCGGGAGCCGGGCCTCCCGGATCACCGTCTGGACGAAGCCGGGCTCGCGCGCCCGCCGGGCCACTTCCTGTCCCGCGGTGGCGAAGCCGAGCAGCGCCAGGACCGGCAGGAGCAGGAACCCGCTGTAGATCGTGCGCCCGACGCGCGGATACCACGGCCGGAGCCTCAGCCAGAAGTGCAGCCCGATGCAGCCGTGGATCCAGGCGACGGCGAGGACGACGACCTGGCGCAGGCCCGCGATCGGATTGAGCTGCCAGAGCGCGAGCACCACGAACGTGTAGGTCGTCTGCGTCCCGGCCACCTCGTGCGCCAGCCGGGTGCCCACCACGTGCCACACGAGGAGGGGCGGCACGAGCAGGCCCAGCGCGAGCTGGCTCGCTTCCCAGGCGGGCATGCGAAGCGTGCGCCGGCGGTAGAGCGCCCAGAGGGCGAGGAGGTTGTGGATGCCGAACGAGCCGTAGAGGGCGACGGTGCCCGGGAGGCTGCGCCAGATGAGAACGAACCACCCCTGCCCCGCCGCCATCGCCTCGAGCGAGACGAGCCCGAGCCCGTGGTTGAGAAAGTGGGTCGTGAGGTACGTGAACAGCACGAGGCCCGTCCAGAGGCGGATCTGCCGGACGACGGCCGCCGCTGAACGGGCCGGGGGCATGTCCTAGAGCTTGCTGCGGCCGCTCAGCTTGTCGAGGAAGCCCCCGAGCACCCGGTTGAACTCCTCCGGCTGCTCGAGATTCGACAGGTGCGACGCGCGGCACAGCACGGCCAGCTCCGCGGCGGGCAGCGCCGCGTGAATCTCCCGCGCCATCTCCACCGGGGTGCCGGGATCCTCCTCGCCCACGATCACCAGCGCGGGGCAGCGGACGTCGCGCAGCTTCTCGGTGACGCTGATCTTCGGCAGCGCGTGGCAGCAGCCGATGTAGCCCGCGGCGGGAGTGGCGCGGATCATGACGCCCACGCGCTCCATCAGGTCCTTGCGGCGCGCGCGGAAGGGCGCGGTGAACCAGCGCTCGAGCGTGGGGCCCGCCATCGGGTCCATGCCCTTGGCGCCCACCGTCTTGATGCGGTCCTCCCAGATCGCGGCGGCGCCCGGAGCGTAGCGGCTGGTGGTATCACAGAGGGCGAGGCTCTGGATCATCGCGGGGTGCTTGAGCGCGAAGACCTGGCCGATCATGCCGCCCATCGAGAGCCCCACGAAGTGGGTCTCCCGGATGCCGAGCCCGTCAAGGAGCCCCTTCAGGTCCTCCGCGAGCTGATCGAGCGTGTAGGCTCCCGCAGGCGCGCTGGTCTGCCCGTGGCCGCGCGTGTCGTAGCGCAGGACGCGGTAGCGGCTCTTGAGGGCGCGCACCTGCTCGTCCCACATCGACAGGTTGCAGGCGAGCGAGTGGCTGAACGTCACCACCGGACCCTCGCCCTCGATCTCGTAGTTGACGTCGATACCGTTGGCGTTGAGTTTCATGGCTCTCCTCTCGACCTGCCCTCCCCCTTGAGCGGCCGGAGGGAAATCCGCCCATGGGGTTTCCGACGCGACGATAGCCCCGCCCTCCGCCGTGGGGGCCACGGTGATCCGCCCCGCGATGAGCTTGCGCAGGATAGCACGAGACTCCGAGTCCCCTGCGTGGAGGGTCCAGCACTTCCACACGGGCTCCCGGAGCTTCGGGCGGAACCTGCTAACCGCTCCAGCCGTGATGCGCGAGCGCGACCGCGGGAGCGAGCGCGAGCAGCGTCAGCAGGAGCGCAGGCGTGGATCGCATAGGAGTCCTCCGGGAGCAAGTCGACCCACCGAGGTGAATTGCCCGTCGCCGCGCGGCGTGAAGACCACCAGCTCGCCCTCCTGGGGTCGCTCGCCGGTGGCGTCTTGAACGGTGACGAAGTGGGTGACGAGGACCACATTACCCCCGACCGGCGTCGTCCCGAGGACCTCATGGATCTGGCGGACACGCGAGGCGATCTGATCGGGCGCCCTTGGCCCGCCGAGGAGCGGCCACCAGGGCTCGACGCGACCGAACGCGAGCCGTGCCGTATCGAGGCAGCGGCACCACGGGCTAGACAATACGCGCGCGATGGGGATTTCGCGCGCGCGGAACGCCTCGCCGATCTTCCGCGCCTGCTCGCGGCCCGCCTCGGTCAGGTTGCGCTGGGTCGAGCAGTCGTCGAACCGGAAGCCGGGGGGATCCCCGAACGTGCCGATCGTGCCCGCGTGGCGGAGCATGATGACCTGACCGCCAGCGCGCAGGAGCGTCCACAGGGCCTCGTCGTCGGCGACGGCGAGGCCGGCGGCCGCCAGGACCAACACCGCGCACGCGAGGACCGCCCGCCACCGCATCGCTAGGGCGTGAGCACGATCTTGCCGAACTGCGCCCTCGGCCAGCCGCGCCTGCGCCGCCGCGCCGTCCTTGAGCGGGACCACCTCGTCGATGGTCGCCTTGAGCCTGAGCGAGCCGATCGAGTCCTTCCAGGGGGCCGCGCTCACGTTTCTCGAAGACGACCTCGACGCCGCGCTTGTCGGTGGCGTCGAAGACCGCCTTCGCCCACTGGGGATTCGTCGTGTAGTTGATGCCAAGCGTAGACAGGATAAAGGCCCGGTTAACGGAACCTCCGTCCTTGGCACCACCCGCCGCCCCCTTCCTGCCCCCGGTACAGCGTGGACAACCAGTGTGTCACCGGAGTTTCTCCCAGAATGGAGCGTTGGTCCAGAGGCATGGGCCCGCCCCCACGGTCCGAACGCCCCCGACCGCGTCTCCGAATGGCGTCGCGGGGGAGAAGAAGAGGACCACGTGCACGTCGTTGGGAAACGAGGGCTCGGTCTTCCAATTGAAGTGCCGGAGCTGGAGACGATACGTGAACGTGGCGCGCTACGCCCGTCTCCTGTCCGCGAAGAGGTACACGGGAGTCCACCAGCGTCGGCGGACGAGGAGGGAGGCCGTGTCGACGATGACACGACGCTTCTCTCGGGCAGGTAAGCAAACAGAGCTTTTGGGGCTACCTATCATGAGGGGCGAAGTTGCCACCGTGTTCCCTCCGGGTGGCAGGCCCTCCCCTGCGGGGGAGAGGGTACACCGGGTTCACTCCTGGGTGGCGGTGCTCGGGCAGATCTGATTGTAAGGGCAGTAGCGACAGGCCTGGTACTCGGGGGTCGCCTCGAACTCGCGGTGCCGGATGCCGCGCGCAGCCTCCGCGATGGCGTCGCGGGCCTTCGCCAGGTCGACCTCGGTCGGCGTGTGGCGCCCCACCAGGCCCGACTCGAGGAAGCGCAGCTCCACGCGGGCGGGCAGCCGGCCGGTCATCTCGAATTGCGCGAGCGAGTAGATCTTGAGCTGGAGGCTCTCCCGCGCGCGCTGGTCGGCCTTCTTCTGGTCGGTGACGTCGCTCGACTTGTAGTCCACGATCACGAGGCCGTCCGGCGTCTCGTCCACCCGGTCGAAGCGCCCGCGGACCCGGTCGAGCCCGAGGGTGAAGCCGAACTCCCGCTCCACGTCGGTGGGCTTCTGCCCGGAGGCCTCTTCCTCGTGGTAGAAGCGCGTCAGCGCCGCGATGCCCGCCCGCTTGCGCTGCTCCTCGTGGTCGCGGGTGAGGAAGCCCTCGTTGCGCCAGGCGTTGTCGAAGGCCCGCAGGAAATCCTCGAGCGAGGTGTAGTTGCCGGCGGCGCGCCGGCGCAGGTAGAACTCGACCGCGTTGTGCAGCGCGTTGCCGTAGACCACCGCGTGGTGCTGGCGCAGCGGGATGCGCAGGATGTGGATGAACTGGTACTTGAGCGGGCACGTCTGGTAGTCGTCCACCTGCCGGTGGCTCACCGCGAGCGGCTCGTCGTCCGGGATCGGGGCGAGCCCGAGCCCGGCGATCTCCGGGAGCGGCGCCTGCCGCCTCAGGCCCTCGATGGCCTGCGCGCGGAAGGGGCGCGCCGCGTCCTTCGGCAGGTCGAGCGCCTCCAGCACGAACTGGCTCACCTTCCACTTGCGCTTGCCCCCCATGTCCTCCGCGCTCGTGAGGTAGAGCCGCTCCTTGGCGCGGGTCATGCCCACGTAGAAGAGGCGCCGCTCCTCCTGCTCGTGAAAGTCGCCGGTGGGCAGCAGGTCCTTGATGAGGCCGGGCGGCATCTCGAGGGGATCGGAGCGCCGGGTGGACGGGAACCGGTTCTGCACGCAATCCACCATGAACACGATCGGCCACTCGAGCCCCTTGGCCTTGTGCACGGTGAGCACGTGCACCGCGGGCGTCTCGGTGTCGGCCTCGGCCACCGCCGGATCGTCGCCCGCGTCCATCAGCGCGTCCAGGTGGCCCACGAACTCGCGCACGTTGTCGTACTTGAGCACCCGGGCCGCGTCCTTGACGCGGGTGAAGAACTTGCTGACGTTCTGCACCTCCTGCTCCAGCTCGGCGGGGGCCTTCGCGTAGCGGGTCATGAGCCCGGAATCCACCAGGAACTGGTAGAGCACCTCCCCGGTGGGATGCTCGCGGCCCAGCTCCATGTAGCGGCTCAGATCCGTCACCAGCCGGGCGATCGCGAGGCGCCCCTCGTCGCTCACCGCCAGCTCGGCGGGGACGTCGTGGAGCACGTCGAAGAGGTGGCGGTTCTTCCGCGTCGCGTAGGTCGCGCAGTTCGTGAGGTCCACGATCGGGACCTGGTAGACGTCGGAGGAGGCCAGGTAGTGGAGGCTCACCGAGTCGTCGGTGTACACCACGCTGCGCAGGAAAGCGATGAGCAGCCGCACCTCGGGCCGCCCGTAGAGACCGGCGTTGCCCGAGAACGTCCACGGGATCCCGCGCATGTTGAGCGCGCGCAGGTAGTGGTCGGCGTCGTTGTTGGCCCGCACCAGCACCGCGAAGTCGCGGTAGGGCCGGCCGCGCTCGTGCTCCTCGCGGATGAGCTCGGCCACCTGGTCGGACTCGGTCGAGACGGTGTCGAAGGGTAGATGCCGCGGGGCCTCCCCGACCCCGACCGTGGAGATGAGCCGCTTGTCGATCTTCTGGGCCACCTCGAGGCGGTCCGGGTTGTTGTGCTGGATGAGCCGGTAGGCCGCGTCCAGCACCGCCTGGGGCGAGCGGCGGTTCTCCTGCAGCACCACCTGGCGCGCGTCCGGATAGGTCCGGTCGAAGTCGAGGATGTTGCTCATGGACGCGCCCCGGAAGCGGAAGATAGCCTGGTCGTCGTCGCCCACCACCGCCACGTTGCGATGGCGGGCCGCGAGCAGCTTCACCAGCTCGAACTGCGCGTAGTTGGTGTCCTGGAACTCGTCCACCAGGATGTAGCGATAGCGCTCCTGGTAGCGCCGCAGGATGTGCGGGCGGGTGCGGAAGAGGCGCAGCGCCTCGACGATCTGGTCGCCGAAGTCGATCTGGCCGAGCCGGGCCATCAGCGTCTGGTACTGCGCGTAGGTCCGCGCGAGCTCGAGGTGCTGCTCGGCGGCCAGGCGGGCCTCGTCGTCGGGCGCGGCGGCCAGGAGCTCCTCGGTGTGCGTCAGGTACTCGTCCGGCCCCACGTCCTCGTCCTTCAGGCGGCTGAACTGGGTGAGGATGGCGTGGAGGTGCCGGGTCGGGTCGCCGAGCGGCCGGTAGTGCTTGAGCGGGAACTCGAAGAGGTGGTCGCGCAGGAAGATGATCTGCTCGGCCCGGGTCAGCACCCGGAAGTCCGGGGTGAGCCCCAGCTCGAGCGCGTTCTCCTTGATCAGGCGGTCGCCGAACGCGTGGAACGTGGCGATCTGCACGTCGGCGTAGCCGTAGGGCACGAGGGTGTCCACGCGCTCTTCCATCTCGGCCGCGGCCTTGTCGGTGAAGGTCAGCGCGAGGATCTCGGAGGGGCGCGCCGCGCGGGTCGCGATGAGATAGGCGATGCGGCGGGTGATGACGGTGGTCTTGCCGGTGCCCGCGCCCGCGATGATCAGCAGGGGGCCCGTCCCGTGGGCGACGGCCGCCGCCTGGGGCGTGTTCAGCCCTTCGAGGATCCGTTCGGCGCCCCGCGCTTCGGCCATCAGGCCGAACTATACCACCCCTGGAACCCCCGCTCTACGGCACCACCAGGGATAGGGCGTCGGGCACGCACTCGAAGCTGACGGGCAGCGGGCCGAGGAGCTCGCCGTCCACCTGGACGAAGCGGCTGGCGGGGCCGCGCACCGTCACGCGGCGGGCCTTGAGATACGTCACGCCGGGCATCCCCAGGTGCGACCCGGTATAGGCCGCGGCCAGGTAGCGGGCGAAGCGGTGGCGCTGGGTGGCCTCGAAGAGGCAGATGTCGAACAGGTCGTCGTCCATCCGCGCCTCCGGGGCGAAGCGCAGCCCGCCGCCGTAGGACGCCGCGTTGGC
>CAMLFJ010000071.1 GCA_946479205.1 uncultured bacterium
ACCGCCATGTACACCTCGCCCCAGATCATCGGCACCGGGTTGGCCCCGAACTGCTTGAAGACCTCGACCAGGGTCGGGATGGGCGGGACGCGGATGGTCTGGCCCTTGAGATCGTCGGGCACCATCACCGCCTTCTTGTTCGAGAGCACGCCGCGGAAGCCGAAGCCGCCGCCGTAGCAGAAGCCCTTGGCCCCGAGCGGCTCGAAGTGCTTCATCAGCTCCTTGCCCACCGGCCCGTCCATCACGCGCCACACGTGCTCGCGGTTCTGGTAGAGGAACGGCACGTCGGGCGCGAGCAGCTTGGGATCGAACTTGCCGCCCGCGGACGGGAGCGAGACCGCCGCGATGTCCACCGTGCCGAGCTGCATGCCCTCGATGGCCACGATCTCGTTCTTGGTGAGCTGCCCGGCCGGGTAGACCTCGATCTTGAGCTTGCCGCCGCTCTTGGCCTCGGCGATCTCCTTGAACTTGTACGCGGCGGTGGTGAAGGGGTTGTCGTTGCCGACGATGGTGGCGAGCTTGAGGGTGACCACCTGGGCGGGCGACGGAGAGACGAGCCCGAGCAGGACGATGATGGCGAGCGCGGCGCGTAGGACCATGACGAGCCTCCAGCGGCGTTGGGGGTGGGCGGCGTCTGGGCTTGCTTATATCCCAGGCTCCCCTGGGTCGCAAGCTTCGCGACTTTGCTACACTCGGTCCCATGAGCTGGATCGATCCGAACTTTCCGCGCAGCGCGACGCCCACGGACCTGGTCGGTCGCGTGCTCGGGCTCAATCCCGGCATGATGACCGGGCCCGGCACCAACACCTACCTCGTCGGCCGCGCCTACCCGATCCTGATCGACACCGGCGCGGGCGAGTCCGAGTATCCCGCGCTCTTCGAGCGCTACCTGCGCGAGCGCGGCTGGCGGCGGCCGGAGCGCATCATCCTGACCCACCGCCATCGCGACCACCTGGGCGGGGTCGGCCAGCTTCGCGAGCTGTTCCCGGGCGTGCCGGTCTCGAAGATGATCTTCAAGGACTCGGGGCTCCCCGAGGACGTCGACATGCTCCAGGACGGCGAGGTGGTGGAGGGCGACGGGGTCACGCTCGTGCCGGTCTACACCCCCGGCCACGCCTCCGACCATCTCTGCTTCTTCCTGAGGGAGGAGCGGGCGCTCTTCAGCGGCGACCTGATCCTGAACGGCTCCACCACCGTGATCCCCGACGAGGACGGCGACCTCGGGCTCTATCTCGACTCGCTGCGCCGCGTGCAGGCCCTCGGCGTGCGGCACATCTACCCGGCCCACGGCCCGGTGATCGAGGACGGCCCCGGCAAGATCCAGGAGTTCATCGATCACCGCATGCTGCGCGAGCGCCAGATCCTGGACGTGCTGGGCGGCGGGCCGCGTACCGTGCCCGAGATCGTCAAGGTGATCTACGCCGACGTGATACCCGCGCTGCACCGCATGGCCGGCATGTCCGTGCACTCTCACCTGCGCAAGCTCAAGAACGAGGTGCGGGTGAGCGAGGAGACGGTGGCCGGCAGTCCCTCCCGCTGGACCCTGCTCTAGCCGCCGCCGCACGCGCCGATCGTGCTGCTGACCAACGGCCGGATCCACACGATGGACGCGGCCGGCTCCGTGGTGGACGCCCTCGTGATCCGGGAGGGCCGCGTGGCCTTCGCGGGCCGGCGCGGCGACGTCAATCCGGCGGCGGGCGAGCCCACGCTCGACCTGGCCGGCCGCGCGGTGCTGCCGGGCCTGGTGGATGGCCACGGGCACCTCATGCTCCTCGCCCGCGCGCGGCTCGAGCTCGACCTGGCCGCCGCGCGCTCGGAGGACGAGATCGCGCGCATGGTGGCGGCGGCCGCGGCGCGGCGCTCGGCGGGGGAGTGGATCACCGGGCGCGGCTGGGACCAGACGCGCTGGCCCGGGCAGGCCTATCCGTCGCGCGCCTCGCTCGATCGCGCGGCCCCCGGGCATCCGGTCGCGCTCATCCGCGTGGACGGGCATGCGACCTGGGCCAGCGGCCTGGCCCTGATGCGTGCGGGCATCACGCCCCACTCCGCGGACCCGCCGGGCGGGCTCATCGCCAAGGATGCGCGCGGCGAGCCCACCGGGATCCTGATCGACCTGGCCCAGGACGTCATTCGCGGCCTGGTCCCGGCCCCGTCGGAGGAGCGCTTCGACCAGGCGGTGCGTGACACCATCGCCGAGTGCCTCGCCAAGGGGCTCACCGGTGCGCACGAGCCGGGGCTCGACCTCTCGGCGATCGCGTCCTACACGCGGCTGATCGAGCGCGGCCAGTTCCCGTTCCGCGTCTTCGCCGCGCTCTCCGGCAAGAAGGCGTGGGGCCGCTATCGCGACGGCGCGCCCGAGACGGTGGGCGACGGCCGGCTCGTGGTGGGCGCGGTGAAGCTCTGGCTCGACGGCGCGCTCGGATCGCGCGGGGCCGCGCTGCACTCGCCCTACTGCGACGACCCCGCCAACACCGGGCTCGTGCTGGTGCCCCCCGAGGACGTGGAGCGGCTCACCCGCGAGGTGAGTGCCCGCGGCTTCCACGTCTGGGTGCACGCCATCGGCGATCGGGCGAATACCATGGTGCTCGACGTGTTCGAGCGCGTGCGCGCCGACGGCGGTCCGCCCTCACGGCTGCGCGTCGAGCACGCCCAGATCCTCACGCCCGCCGACATCCCGCGCTTCGCGCGCCTGGGCGTGGTGCCGAGCATGCAGCCCACCCACTGCACCTCCGACATGCGGTGGGCCGGCGAGCGTCTCGGACCCGAGCGGCTGGCCGGCGCCTACGCCTGGCGCTCGGTGCTGGACAGCGGGGCCTACATCGCGGGCGGCTCCGACTTTCCGGTGGAGGACGCCAACCCCTTCCACGGCCTCCACGCCGCGGTGACGCGCCGGCCGCGCGAGGGCGCCGATCCGGGCTGGCAGCCCGAGCAGCGGATGACGCGCGACGAGGCGGTGCGCTCGTTCACGATCTGGAACGCGCGCTCCGTCGGGCTCGCGGCCGACCAGGGCTCGCTCGAGGTGGGCAAGCGCGCGGACCTGATCGCGCTGGCCGACGACGTGTTCACGTGCGCGGAGGAGACGATCGGGAGCCTCGCCCCGGTCCTCACCATGGTGGGCGGGGTCGTCGCCCACCGCGCCGATCAGGACCTCGGCGCGAGCCGCTCCGCGAGCCGGGCCAGGTCCGCCGGGTCGACGTCGGATACGAGCGCGTAGCCCAGCTCGCCGTCGCGCCACAGCACCGAGGTGAAGCCCCGCGAGGTCGTGACGTGGGCCTGCCCGCCGCCCAGAGGCGTGAGCCCGCGGGCCGGCCAGGGCAGCCCGTCGGCCCGGAAGACGAAGAGCGAGACCGTGTGCAGCCGCCGGTTGAACACGAACACCGCGGCCTTGCGGTCCAGGTAGTAACCGACCGCGCCGCCCCGCAGCGGGAAGTCCTGGTCGCCGTCGAAGCGGATCACCGGCGCGAAGTCGAGGCGCCCCTCGAACCACGGCTTGACCTGGTGGATCCCGCCGCTCTCGATGTCGAGCGGATGCTGGCTCGCCAGGATCCGCAGGTGATCGTTGACCGCCTCGGCCACCATCCGTGAGGCGGCGCGCTCGCTCGCCCGCTGGCCGGCGAGGGGCACCACGATCAGGAGCACCGCGGCCACCGCCGCGGCCGGGACGAGATAGCGCCCCCAGCGCCGCCAGGAGCCCGGGCCGGCGGTCGCCGTCCCCGGCCACGCCGCGGCCAGGCGGCGCTTGAGCGCGACCGGCGCCGCGTGCTGCGGCAGCCGGCCCTCGAGCACCTCGCTCAGGAGCGCCTCCGCCGCGTCCTCGTGCGCGCACGCCGCGCACGTCTGCAGGTGCCCGCGCAGCGCGGCGAGCGCCTCCGGATCGAGCCGGCCGCGCCGCGCGTCCAGCAGCTGGCCCCGGGCGTCGTCGCACGTCATGGCGCGTAGTCCCGGAGCAGCGCGCGCAGCGCCGCGCGGGCCCGTGACAGCCGGGACTTCACGGTCCCGACCGGGCAGCCCACGACCAGGGCGATCTCGACCTCGGTCAGCCCCTCGAGGTCGAGCAGGATCACGGTGCGCGCTTCCTCACCCAGGCTCATGAGCGCGCGCTCGATCTCCTCGCCGACCACCTTGCGCAGGCGGTCCAGCTCGAGATCCCCCCGCAGCCACTGGCCATGTTCCACGCCCTGCGCGGTCGGCGCCACCGTGTCGAGGCCGCCCACCGTCGGGTTGTGCCGCTCGTGGCGGTACTGGCTGAGGAACGTGTTGCGCAGGATGCGGAAGAGCCAGGCCTTGAGATTCGTCCCGGGCGTGTACTGGTGCGCGGCGGTGAGGGCACGGGCGTAGGTCTCCTGCACGAGGTCTTCCGCGTCGGTCGGGCTCCGGGTGAGGTAGCGGGCCAGGTTGTAGAGCGTATCCGCGTAGGCCAGGGCCTCGCGCCCGAGCCCCCCCGCGTCGCCCCGCCCCCAGCTCGCCATGCCGTGATCATAGGCCTCGCCCACGTCCCTCGCCATCGCGGCTCCTCGCCCGCGGCCAGGCCCGCTGATCCTTCGATCACCGCAACGCGGGGCCGGCCGGATCGTTCCCGGTCCGTATTCTTTTCGTCACGGAACGAACCGGGCCGGGCTGCGTTGGCACCGGCGAGGAGGAACGAACATGAGCCCCTGGCGACGAATCACTTTGGCAGGAACCATGATGGCCGCGCTGCTCCTGGTCTCGGCAGGGCCGGCGCGGCCGCAGCAGGAGACGGGCCCGCGCGTCGAGATCAAGGCGCACGGCTTTGGGAGCGCCGAGCTGACCGTCCGGCCCGGCACCACCGTCACCTGGATCAATCACGACGACGATCCCCACACCGTGACCTCGACCGAGAACGTCTTCCGGTCACCGGGTCTCGATACCGACGAGACCTACTCCTACACGTTCACGAAGCCGGGCACCTACACGTACTTCTGCACCTTGCACCCGATGATGACGGGCAAGGTCGTGGTCAGGAGCGAATCATGAGCGATCAGGGCGGCGTCGAGCGGCGGCGGTTTCTGCAGTGCATGGCGTGGACGGGGACCGGCCTGCTCTGGTCCGTCGCGGGCGGGGTGCTCTCGTCGCGGGCGATCGGCGATGCTGCGGCCCAGTCCGCGCCGGCCAGCTTCAGCTTCGCCCAGATCAGCGACACCCACATCGGCTTCAAGGGCGCCGCGAACCCGGACGCGATGGGCACCTTCGAGGCGGGGATCGCCCGCATCAAGGCGCTCGATCCCCGGCCCGCGTTCCTGATCCACACCGGCGACATCACGCACGGGCAGAAGGCGGGCGCGTTCGACCTGGCCAGCGAGGGGCTCAAGGGCACCGGCGTCGAGCGGACGTTCTACGTGCCGGGCGAGCACGACGTGTTCGCGGACGGCGGTGCCGAGTACCTGAATCGCTTCGCGGCGGGCCGCCCGGGCCGCGGCTGGCAGAGCTTCGACTACGGCGGCGTGCACTTCGTCGGCCTCGTCAACGTCCTCGACTACAAGGTGGGCGGGCTCGGCCGCCTCGGCCCGGAGCAGCTCGAGTGGCTGGAGCGCGACGTGGCGGGACTCACGGGCAGCACCCCCGTGGTGGTCTTCGCCCACATCCCCCTCTGGGCGGTGTACCCGCAGTGGGGCTGGGTGACCGATGACGCGGCGCAGGCCCTCGCCTACCTCAAGCGCTTCGGCTCCGTCACCGTGCTGAACGGCCACATCCACCAGGTCATGCAGAAGGTGGAGGGCAACGTGACCTTCCATACCGCGCGCTCGACCGCCTTCCCGCAGCCCGCCCCCGGCGCCGCGCCGTCGCCGGGTCCCATGAAGGTGCCCGTCGAGGAGCTGCGCGGGGTGCTGGGAGTCCGCGAGGTCACCTACGCGCCGGGCAAGGACCGGCTGGCGGTTGTGGATGCCTCGCTCGCGTAGGAGGGACTAGAAGCGCAGCAGCAGGAGGAAGCTGCCGGTGGCCATCAGGTTGCTGGCCGCGTGGGCCAGCATGCCGGGCAGCAGGCTGCGCGAGCGCTCGTAGCCGAGCGCCCAGATCATGCCGCTCCACGTGACCGCCGCGAAGCCTTGCAGTCCGTAGCCGTGGGCCACGCCGAAGAGCGCCGCGCTCAGCAGCGCGGCGAGCCAGGGCGGCAGGCGAAGGCGCAGGGTGGGGTAGAGCAGGCCGCGGAAGGCCAGCTCCTCGAAGATGGGCGCCCAGACCACGCCGTCGATCGTGCCCGCCAGCACGGTGGTGGGCGAGCCCCACAGGAAGTCCTCGAGGAAGCCGTCCGCCCAGTGCGACGTGACGCCGAGCGCGGTGAGGCCCATGGAGACCAGGCTCTCGCCCGCCATCGAGATGCCGAGCAGCACGATGCCCCAGCCGACGACCCGGAGGGCCTGGCCCTCCGGCACGCGCAGGCCGAAGGTGTCGCGGAGCGTCTCGCCGCGGGCGTGCAGGTAGCGCCGGATCCACCAGATCATCGGCACGCCGCCCAGCAGCCCCATCGCCACCGTGCTGCCGGGTGTCCGAGGCAGCAGCAGGACGAGCGTCGCGGGCATGAGCAGGTAGGCGAAGGCGGCGCGGAAGAAGAGGCCGACGCCGTCGAGACCTCGCCAGAGGGGCGGCAGGGGCGCCTCCGCCACGCGCGGGCCGCGGGCGGAGCGAAGCAGGCGCCACAGGAGCACTAGGGCCAGCAGGAACAGGACGACGCCCGTGAGGGTGAGCGCCCGCACCCGCCGGAGCAGCGCGTGACCGCGGGCCTCGATGTTCGCCTCCGCGTCCGCCTGGAGCGCCGGGTCGTCCACCCGCGTGGCGAGACGGCGCACCAGGGTGTCGGTGAACCAGTCGTGCGGCAGCTCGCGGCGGATCTCGTCGGCCATCTGGGTCGCGTCCTGCGGCGACGGCGCCTCGAGGTAGGCGGCTTCCAGCCAGCGCCCGTACTGGGCCGCCGCGCTGTCCGTGCCCTCGAGGGCCTCGATCATGGAGGCGGCGCGCTCGAGCTGGCCGTTCTCGGCGAGCAGCACCACGAGATCGAGATCGGTGCGGGCCGAGCGCTGCTCCTCGTCCAGCTCGTCGAAGCGGGCGATGGCGTCCTCGAACGTCTCCGGCTCGGTGCCGGTGAGCTCGTAGAGCTTCAGCTCCCACCGGGATAACTCGTCCATCACGTCGTGCAGGTCCATCTCTCGGGAGACCAGGCGCTCGAGCGATTCCTCCGGCTTCTCCAAATTGGCGAGCGGCGAGCCCCAGCTCCAGTAGAAGAAGGCGACCAGCAGGACGGTGAGCACGGCGTAGACCGCCGTGGCCCAGGGAGAGAAGTAGCGGGTGGCGGGAGCGGGCCCGGCCCCGGACGAGGGTGGGGTCGAGAGTGGGGGCGGGGTTAGGATTTGCGTGCCGCGGCCACGAGCGCGGAGAAGAGGCGCCGCGCCGGCTCCGAATGGCCCACCAGCTCCTCCGGATGCCACTGCACGCCGAGCACGAAGCGCGCGGGATCGCCGATCTCGACGCCTTCCACGAGCTGGTCGGGCGCCCACGCCACCGCGGTGAGCCCGCGGCCGAGGCGATGGATCGCCTGGTGGTGCATGCTGTTCACCTCGATCTCGTCGGTGCCCAGCGTCTCGGCCAGCCGGCTGCCCGGCGTGATCTTCACCTTGTGGGTAGGCTGATCACGCGGCTCCTTCTGGCTGTGCGGGATCTGGGTGCCGGGCTCGGTGGCCACGTCCTGGTAGAGCGTGCCGCCGAGCGCCACGTTCAGGACCTGGACGCCCCGGCACACCGCGAGCACCGGGACCCCGCGCGCGAGCGACAGGTTCAGCGCCGAGGTCTCGAGGGTGTCACGCGACGGGGCGACGTCGTACAGCGTCGCATGCGGCGCCTGGCCGAATCGCGCCGGATCCATGTCGCCGCCGCCGGTGAGCAGGAGCCCTTGGAGCTCCGCACCGAGCTGCTCGAGCGACGCGGCGGAGAGCTGTGGCGGCAGCGGCACCGGCACGCCCCCGGCCTGCTGGACCGCGTGGAGATAGGCGGAATTGACGTACGCGCGCTCGGGATTTGCGCCCACCGTGATCGAGGTGCTGACGCCGATGAGGGGCGAGCGGCGAGCCATGGCGGTATGTTAGCATACGCGCCATGACACTCGACTCCGCGCAGTACCAGCGCAGCGCAGCGGCGGCGGGCTCGGGCCCGATGACGCAGGTGATGGGGCGGAAGTGGATGGTGGCGGCCGGGCATCCGCTCGCGGCGCAGGCGGCCGCGCGCGTGCTGGCCGAGGGCGGCAACGCGATCGACGCGGGCGTGGCCGCGGGCTTCATGCTGGGAGTCGTCCATCCCGACATGGTGAGCTTTGCGGGGGTGGCGCCGATTCTGGTGCACCTGGCCTCGACCGGCGAGACCTTCGAGGTCTCGGGCGTCGGGCCCTATCCGCGCCGTCTGAGCGCCGACCTCTTCCGCACCAAGCATGCGGGGGAGATCCCGATCGGGCTGCTGCGCACGGTGGTGCCCGCCTCGCCCGACGCCTGGTGCGTCGCGCTCGAGCGCTGGGGCACGCGGTCGTTCACCGACTCGGTGTCGGCCGCGCTCGAGTGCGCGGAGCACGGCTTCCCCACCTCGGCCTTCTCGGCCTCCACCATGGCCAACAACGCCGAGCGCTACGCGCGCTTCCCCACTTCCGCGAAGATCTTCCTGCCCGGCGGCAAGCCGCACGCGGCCGGGCAGCTCTTCGTGCAGTCGGAGCTGGCCGCGACGATCAAGGAGATGGTGGCGGCCGAGGTGCGCTCGCGCAGCCGCGGTCGCGCCGGCGCCATCCGCGCCGCGCGCGATGCCTTCTACAAGGGCGACATCGCCAAGCGCATCGTGGACTACCACGCCCGCGAGGGCGGGCTCATGGCGCTGGAGGACCTGGCCGAGTTCCAGGCCGAGGTCGCGCCCGCGCTCAAGACCAGCTTCCACGACTATGAAGTCGCGGCCTGCGGCTTCTGGTGCCAGGGGCCGGTGTTCTTGCAGATGCTGAACCTGATCGAGCCCTACGACTGGCCCGCGCTCGGCCACAACACGCCGCGCGCGCTCCACATCCTGATCGAGGCGATGAAGCTGGCCTTCGCGGACCGGGAGGCCTACTACGGCGATCCGCGCTTCGTGGCTGTCCCGGCCGAGGCGCTGCTCTCGAAGGCCTACGCGGACCTGCGCCGCGGCCTGATCCGCGAGGACCGCGCCTGGCCCGAGATGCCGCCGCCGGGCGACCCGGAGGGCAAGGCCGCGGTGCGCAACGGTCACGCCACCGGCTCCAAGGTGGGCGCGCCCTCGCACGCGGGCACGCTCGACACCTCCTACGTCTCGGTGATCGACGCGGAGGGCAATGCCTTCTCCGCCACCCCCAGCGATCCGGGCGGGGTGGACTCGCCGGTGATCCCGGGCGTGGGCTGCGTGGTCTCGCCCCGCGGCTCGCAGGGTTGGCTCGTGCCCGGCCACGCCAGCGAAGTGGCGGGAGGCAAGCGGCCGCGGCTCACGCCGGCTCCGTCGCTCGTGCTGCGCGACGGCCGCGCCTTCATGGCCTTCGGCACGCCCGGCGGCGACGTGCAGCAGCAGGCGATGCTGCAGGTGCTGCTCAACATGGTGGCCCACGGCATGCCGCCCCAGCAGGCGGTGGAGGCCCCGCGGCTGGCCACCCGCAGCTTCCCCGATTCCTTCTGGCCGCACACCAACTCGCCGGGTCGTGTCGACGTCGAGGCCCGCATCGCCCCCGAGACGCGCGCGGAGCTGGCGAAGCTGGGCCACCTGATCACCGACTGGCCCGACTACGACTGGCGGGCGGGCGCGGTCTGCGCCTCGGTGGTGGGCAAGGACGGCGTGCGCCTGGGCGGAGCCGACCCACGCCGCGGCGCGCACGCCATCGGCTGGTAGCCGGCGCGCGACTGCGCCCGCGGTCCCGCCGCCGCTTCCCCGTCGTCGCGCTGCGGGGCCTGTGCGCGCTGCTCTGCGGCACCGATCCGGCCGTCGCGCCGCCGCCCCTGCAGCTCCCGCC
>CAMLFJ010000072.1 GCA_946479205.1 uncultured bacterium
TAGATGCCCAGCTTGTCGGCGATCGCGTCGAGCCGGTCCACCTCGTAGTCGGGCGTCACGTCCAGCTCCTCGGCGGGCGCGTTGGCGCGGTTGCACCAGCAGGTCCGGAAGCCGAAGGCGACGGCGCCGGCCACGTCCCACCCATTCGAGGACACGAAGAGGATCTCGCCCGGCTCCACCCCGAGGGCGAGCGGCGCCAGCTCGTAGACGCGCGGCGACGGCTTGTAGACCGCGACCGTGTCCACCGACAGCACGTGGGCGAAGACGCCGTCGAGACCGCTCGAGCGCACCGCGCTCTCCAGCATGCGCGGCGAGCCGTTCGAGAGGATGGCCAGCGGGGTGCCGGCCAGCGCCCGGAGGGCCCCCGGCACCTCCGGGAAGGGCAGGAGCGTGAGGTAGGCGTCCATCAGCGTCTCCACCTGCGCCTCGGTGGCGGTGATCCCGAGCCGCCGGATCGCGTAGCGCAGGGCCTGGCCGGTCACCACCCAGAAGTCCTCGTAGTGGCCCATCAGGGAGCGTAGCCACGTGTACTCGAGCTGCTTCTGGCGCCAGAGGAGCGAGAGGGCCAGCGGGTCGGGGGTGATCACCCGCGCGGCGTCCACGGTGGAGTGGACGTCGAAGAGCGTGCCGTAGGCGTCGAAGACGAGGGCGCGCGGTCGCGCCATCTCAGCCGGCGCCCGGCAGTCCCGCGCGCGGTCGGCGCTCGCCCGGCCGCCGCGGAGCCACGGGAGCCTTGCGCTTCACCGCCGGGGCCGCCGGCGGGGGCGCGACCTCGAGGCCGGTCTCGTAGAAGCCATAGCGGAGCACGGTCTTCGCGTCACGGAACGAGAGGCTGCGGGTCTGCGAGCCCAGCACGATCAGCACGAAGTGCTGCTCCGACTTCCAGGCGGAGATGGCCAGGTTGTAGCCCGCCTCCCGCGTGAACCCGGTCTTGAGCGCCTGGACGCCGCCCGGATCCTGGAAGAGTGGGATGCGGCGGCTGTAGACGCGCCCGCGGTAGACGAAGGTGGCGCCGCCCAGCAGCGGGCGCGACGAGGGATAGTCGTCGAGCAGGCGCTGGGTCAGCCGGGCCAGGTCCTCGGCGGTGCTGCGCTGCGCGGGATCGGGCAGGCCGTGGGCGTTGGCGAAGTGCGTGCGGGTGAGCCCCAGCTCCTCGGCCTTGGCGTTCATGGCCGCCACGAAGGCCTCCTCGGTGCCACCCAGGTGCTCGGCCACCGCGGTGGCCGCGTCGTTCGCGGAGGCGATGGCCACGCCCTCGAGCAGCGTGCGCAGCGGCACCGACTCGCCGTTCTTGAGTCCCATCCGATAGCGCGGGGTGACGGACGCGCGGTGGCTCACCAGCACCGGATCCTCCCACTGGGCGCGCCCGGCGTCGAGCGCCTCGCAGGCGAGGTAGAGGGTCATGAGCTTGACGAGGCTCGCGGGGGCGTGGTCCTCCGCGGGCTTCTTCGCGTAGAGCACGCGGCCCTGGGTGTCGAGGAGCAGGACGGACTCCGCGCTCAGCGCGAGCGGCCGGCTATTCGGGCTGGTGGTCTGAGCGGGAGCCGGCGCTGCGACGAGCCAACATGCCGCGGTGAAGGCGAGGACGGAGATGGCGCGCACTGACCCTATCTTACCGGCAGGGCCAATTTGGCGAGCAGAGAAAAACCCTAACGGACCGCGCGCTTGAGCTCCTTCGAGGGCTTGAAGCGCGGCGTCCGGCCGCCCGCCACATGCATCGGCTGGCCGGTGCGCGGGTTCTTCCCCTTGCGCGGCTTGCGCCGGGTCACCGAGAAAGTGCCGAAGCCCACGAGGGTCACCGGCTGGCCGCGCTTGAGCGAGATGCGCACCGATTCGAGGAAGGCGCGCAGCGCGCGATCGGCGCCCGCCTTGGTCCAGCCGCTGGACGCGGCCATCGCGGTCACGAGGTCAACCCGGCTCATCTGCGGAGGCGGATGCTAGCAAACCGGACGTTGGAGCGTCAAGGACGAGAATGGTATGGTGGACGCCCCGGTGAAAAAGGCCCTGCTCTTCACGATGGAAGGCAATAGCGACGGCGAAGCCGCCCTGGCATTTCTCCAGACCCGTGGGGTGGCGGTCGACGTGCGCGACGTGGGGAAGGACCCGGAGGCGAGCCTCGATCTCTTCGCCCGCGCCGGGCGCCTCGGCGTGCCCACCGTCGTCATCGGCGACCGCGTTTTCGACGGTTTCGGCGTGCACCGCGAGGAGATCGAGGGCCTCCTGCGGGAGTGAGCCTGCGCCCGCGGTGGCCGCGTCGACCCTCGCCGCGCTGAATTGACGGGCGCGGGCCGCGTGGGGTATAACCGCAAGCTGGGCTTGCGGTCCTCCGTGCCGTCCTGACCCAACTCATCGAAACCGGCTCAACGAACTGGCTCAACGAGGAGATTCGGACTATGGAAGCGATTCGGCACCTGTCCCGGCGCGCGCTCATCCCGCTCGTCTGGGTGCTGCTCGTCATGAGTGTGCTCGCGCTGGGGCTGCCCCCGGCCGCGCAGGCTCAGACTCCCGCTCCCGCGGCGGCGGTGGCCGCGCCGGCGCACAGCGGGGGAGAGGCGTCGCTGAAGCTGCCCGACCTGGCCCAGGCGACCTTCGTGGGCATGACGGGACGCACCATGCTCCAGTGGGGTCTCCTGGTCTGCCTCCTGGGCCTGGCCTTCGGCCTGGTCATCTACTCCCAGCTCAAGAACCTGCCCGTGCACCAGTCCATGCGGGAGATCTCCGAGCTGATCTACGAGACGTGCAAGACGTACCTGATCACCCAGGGCAAGTTCCTGATGATCCTGGAGCTCTTCATCGCGGTGATCATCGTCTTCTACTTCGGTATCCTCCAGCACTTCGAGGCGGTCAAGGTCCTGATCATCCTGCTCTTCAGCGTGGTCGGCATCCTCGGCAGCTACGGGGTGGCGTGGTTCGGGATCCGCATCAACACCTTCGCCAACTCCCGCACCGCCTTCGCGAGCCTCGAGGGCAAGCCCTTCCCGGTCTACGCGATCCCGATCAAGGCGGGGATGAGCATCGGCATGCTGCTGGTGTCGGTCGAGCTGTTCATCATGCTGTGCATCCTGCTCTATATCCCCCGCGACTACGCGGGAGCCTGCTTCATCGGCTTCGCGATCGGGGAGTCGCTCGGGGCGGCCGCCCTCCGCATCGCGGGCGGCATCTTCACCAAGATCGCGGACATCGGCTCCGACCTCATGAAGATCGTCTTCAACATCAAGGAGGACGACGCGCGCAATCCGGGCGTCATCGCCGACTGCACGGGTGACAACGCGGGCGACTCGGTCGGGCCCACCGCGGACGGCTTCGAGACCTACGGGGTCACCGGGGTGGCCCTGATCACCTTCATCCTGCTCGCGGTGCC
Source organism: uncultured bacterium (assembly GCA_946479205.1). Next base: position 3,362 of record CAMLFJ010000072.1, read on the forward strand.
CAAGGAGCTCGTGCAGGTCCAGCTCCTGGTGTGGATCTTCGTGATGCGCATCATCATGATCGTGGCGAGCGGCGGGTCCTACCTCGTCAACGAGGCCTTCGCGAAGGCCCGCTACGGCTCGGCCGCCAAGATGAGCTTCGAGTCTCCCCTCACGAGCCTGGTGTGGCTCACCTCCATCGTGTCGGTGGTGCTGACCTACGCGGCGTCCTGGATCATGATCCCGGATCTGGGCGACGGCAGCCTCTGGTGGAAGCTCTCGACCGTCATCACCTGCGGCACGCTGGCCGGGGCCATCATCCCGGAGTTCGTCAAGGTGTTCACCTCCACCAGCTCGGCCCACGTGCAAGAGGTCGTCACGTCCGCCCGCGAGGGCGGGGCGTCGCTGGGGATCCTCTCCGGGCTCGTCGCGGGCAACTTCAGCGCGTACTGGCTGGGCCTGACCATGGTGCTCCTGATGAGCATCGCCTACGGGGTCAGCACGCTGGGGCTCGGCGCCCTGATGGCCGCCCCGGCCGTGTTCGCCTTCGGCCTCGTGGCCTTCGGCTTCCTGGGCATGGGCCCGGTCACCATCGCGGTGGACTCCTACGGTCCGGTGACCGACAACGCCCAGTCCGTGTTCGAGCTCTCGGTGATCGAGACGATCCCCGGCATCAAGCAGCAGCTCAAGAAGGACTACGGCTTCGACGTCAACTTCGAGGCGGCCAAGCACCTCCTCGAGGAGAACGACGGGGCGGGCAACACCTTCAAGGCGACCGCGAAGCCGGTGCTGATCGGCACCGCGGTGGTGGGCGCGACCACCATGATCTTCTCGATCATCGTGCTGCTCACCAACGGGCTCACCCAGAACCTGGACAAGCTCTCGCTGCTCCACGCCCCGTTCCTGCTCGGGCTCATCAGCGGGGGCGCCATCATCTACTGGTTCACCGGCGCCTCCACCCAGGCGGTGACCACCGGCGCCTACCGCGCGGTGGAGTTCATCAAGGCCAATATCCGGCTCGAGGGCGTCACCAAGGCCTCGGTCACCGACAGCAAGCGGGTGGTCGAGATCTGCACCCAGTACGCCCAGAAGGGCATGTTCAACATCTTCCTCGCGGTGTTCTTCGTCACCCTCGCCTTCGCGTTCGTGGAGCCCTACTTCTTCGTGGGCTACCTCATCTCGATCGCCCTGTTCGGTCTCTACCAGGCCATCTTCATGGCCAATGCGGGCGGGGCGTGGGACAACGCCAAGAAGGTCGTCGAGGTGGACCTGAAGGAGAAGGGCACCCCGCTGCACGCGGCCACCGTGGTCGGCGACACCGTCGGGGACCCGTTCAAGGACACCTCCTCGGTGGCCATGAACCCGATCATCAAGTTCACCACGCTGTTCGGGCTGCTCGCGGTCGAGCTGGCCGTCTCGCTGAGCGCGGAGCGCGGCACCGGTTTCACCTCGGTGCTGGCCGCCATCTTCTTCATCATCTCCATGGTCTTCGTGCTGCGCTCGTTCTACGGCATGCGGATCCGGTCGGACAGCGCGGGCACCCCGGCGGCCGCGAAGCACTAGGCGCCCACGAAGAAGGAGGATGGCCCATGGATCGGTCGAGCGTATTCGGATCCCTGCTGGCGCTCCTGATCGGCCTGGCCATCGGCGCGGCCGCCCTGAGCTGGTGGGAGGGCGGTCGCCAGAGCGCGGAGATCGAGACCCTGAAGGTGCGTCTGGCCGACGAGCGGGGTCAGGTGCAGGCCAAGGTCAAGCAGCTCACCGATGAGCTCAACAGCGAGAAGCAGCGCCGCGAGGCGCTCGAGCAGGTGGTGCAGCAGGCCCAGGAGAAGGCCCAGAGCGGCAAGCGGAAGTAGCCGCGCGCCGCTCCCGCAACGAGTCCGAAGCTTGCAGGCGGAGCCCCGCCCCAGCCCGTCCGCCTTGACGCGGGCCGCGCGGCTGACGCAGGATGAGCCCCGGGTCGTGAGCCGAGTGGTGCGGTGCCCTGGTCCCCCAGGAGGAGACTCGATGCGTCCAGCGCGGTCCTCGAAGTGGCTGCCCCTCGCCCTCGTCGCGCTGGTCTCGCTGGTCCCCGGCGCGCCGGGGATCCGTCCCGCCGCCGCCCAGGGTGGCGGCACGCTGGTCGTCGGGCTCGACCAGGAGCCGCCGACCCTCGACCCGCACGCCTCGCCCTCCGCGGTCACCTACCAGATCATCGCGTCGGTGGCCGAGAACCTGCTCTACCGGGGGCCCGACGGAAAGCTCGTGCCGTGGCTCGCCGAGTCCTGGACCGTCGCGCGCGACGGCCGCAGCGTCACCTTCAAGCTGCGCCGCGACGTGAAGTTCCACGACGGCACCGCCTTCAACGCCGACGCGGTCAAGTTCAACTTCGACCGCATCGTGGATCCGAAGTTCAAGGCGGGCGGCTCCCGCGCCGCGCTCGGGAGCTACGCGGGGTCGAAGGTGCTGGACGAGTTCACGGTGCAGGTGCTCTTCGAGACCCCGTATTCGCCGTTCCTCAACTCGGTGGCGTCCGGGGTCCTGTCCATGGTCTCGCCGAAGGCGGTGCGCGACAGCGGCGATCTGGTCCACACGCGCCCGGTGGGCACCGGCCCGTTCATGATGAAGGACTACGTGGCCAAGGACCACGCCACGATGATCCGCTTCCCGGGGTACGCGCGGAAGGCGCCGTGGAGCGACCGGAGCGGCCCCGCCCTGCTCGAGACGGTGGTGTGGAAGTTCATCCCGGAGCCGGGGACGCGGGTGACCACCCTGGAGAGCGGCGAGACCCAGGGCATCTACCTCGTGCCCGCGCAGTCGCTGCCCCGCCTCGAGAAGGACCCCGGCATCCGCGTCGAGAAGCTGCCGTGGCCGGGCGTGCCCAGGATCTGGCTGCTCAACACCACGAAGGCCCCCTTCGACGACGTGCGGGTGCGCCGGGCGGTCAACTTCGCGGTGGACAAGGACGCGTTCCTCGCCACCGTGTACCGGGGCACCGGGCTCAAGGCCTTCGCCCCGCTCACCGCGGTGATGCTCGACGATCCGGCGCTACGCCAGGCCTACCCGTTCGATCCCGAGAAGGCCAAGGCGCTGCTGGGCGAGTCGGGCTGGGTCCCCGGCGCCGACGGCATCCGCGCCAAGGGCGGCCAGCGGCTCGAGATCGTGCTCAACGCCATCGAGTACGGCGGCGGCGCGGACCCCACCGCGCAGCTCATCCAGTCCTCGCTTCGCGACGTGGGCATCGACCTGAAGATCAAGGCCCAGGCCCGGCCCCCGTGGTACGAGGACAACTACCGCTGCGCCACCCACGGGCCGGTGATGTTCCTGCGCTCCATCGACCCCGACGGGCTGTGGTCGCTCTTCCACTCCTCGCTGGTGGGCGCCAACTTCAACTGGTCGTGCGCGAAGAACGCCAAGCTCGACGAGATGCTCGCGTCGGGCCGGCGCGAGTCGGATCCGGCCAAGCGGCGCGCAATCTACTTGGCCATCGAGAAGCTCGCGCTCGACGAGGCGCTCACGGTGCCGCTGGTGGACGAGCTGGCGGTGTGGGCCTTCCGCACCCCGGTGCAGGGCGTCAAGTACAACTTCAACGCCTACCCGGTCCTGAGCGACACGATGATCCGCCGCTAGGGGCGCGGCGGCGGGCCGACACGTGCTGACCTACGTCGGCCGGCGGATCCTCGCGATCGTCCCGGTCCTGTTCGGGGTCACGCTGGCCGTCTTCAGCATGCTCTTCCTGGTGCCGGGCGATCCGGTCAAGATCATGCTCGCCGAGTTCGTCACCACGCCCGACCAGATCGCCCAGATGCGGGCGCAGCTCCATCTCGACGAGCCGGTGCTCAAGCAGTACGGCCGCTTCGTGGGCAACGCGCTGCGCGGCGACCTCGGGATCTCGATCCGGAGCCGCCGGCCGGTCGCGGCCGAGATCACCGAGAACATCGGCAGCACCGGCCAGCTCGCCCTGGCCAGCATGCTGGTCGCGATCGGCCTCGGGGTGCCGCTGGGCCTGCTCGCCGCGCTCGGGCGCAACTCCTGGCTCGACGTGGCCGCGATGGGGGTGGCGCTGCTCGGGGTGGCCATGCCGAGCTTCTGGCTCGGCCTGCTGCTGATCTTCGTGTTCTCCCTGCACCTCGGCTGGCTCCCGGCCACCGGCGGCGGCGACCTCCTCCATCTCGTCATGCCCAGCGTGGCGCTCGGGATGATCGCGGCCGCGATCATCGCCCGGCTCACCCGCTCGAGCATGCTCGAGGTGCTCGGGCAGGACTACGTGCGGACCGCGCGGGCCAAGGGGCTCGGGGGCTGGAGCGTGATCGTGCGCCACGCGCTGCGGAACGCCCTGATCCCGGTGGTGACCGTCTTCGGCCTGCAGTTCGGGAACCTGCTGGCCGGCGCGGTGATCGTGGAGACCGTGTTCAGCCGCCCGGGGCTCGGCCGGCTGATCGTGGGCGGCATCCTGGCCAAGGACTTCCCGCTGGTGCAGGGGACCGTGCTGTTCGTGGCCGCCACCTACGTGCTGATCAACGTCGTGGTCGACGTGGCCTACGCCTACGTCGACCCGCGGATCCGGATCGGATGAGCGCGGCGGCCGGCCTGGTACGCCAGCGCGGCGCCCTGATCGGGCTCGTGATCCTGGCCGTCCTCGCGACCATGGCGGTGGCGGCGCCCTGGCTCAGCCCGCGCGATCCGATCCGGACCGCGGCCCGCGAGGCCCTGCAGCCGCCGGGTGGTCGCTTCGTGCTCGGGAGCGATCAGTTCGGGCGCGACGTGGCGAGCCGGGTGCTCCACGGGGCCCGGATCTCGCTGCTGGTCGGCGTGATCTCGGTCTCGATCGCGGTGGGCCTCGGCGCGCCCCTCGGGCTCGTGTCGGGCTACTACGGCGGCCGCCTCGACGCGCTGATCATGCGGGTGATGGACGTGATGCTGGCCTTCCCGGGCATTCTCCTGGCGCTCGCGATCGTGAGTGTCCTCAGCCCGGGGCTCGGCAACGTGATGATCGCGGTCGGCCTGTCGGCGGTGCCCGGCTACGCTCGTCTCGTGCGGGCAACCGTCCTCTCCGCGCGCGAGCACCTCTACGTGGAGGCGGCCCGCGCGCTGGGCGGCCGCGACGGGGGCATCCTGGTGCGCGACATCCTGCCGAATGTGATCGCCCCGCTCATCGTCACCGCCACCCTGGGCCTGGGCGGAGCGATCCTCTCGGCGGCCGCGCTCAGCTTTCTCGGGCTGGGCAGCCAGCCGCCCCAGCCGGAGTGGGGCCGCATGCTCAGCGAGGGGCGCGACTACCTGCGCGAGGCGTGGTGGATCTCGACGTTTCCCGGCCTCAGTATCCTGTTAACCGTGCTCGCGATGAACCTGGTCGGCGACGGGCTGCGGGACGTCCTCGACCCGCGGCTCGAGACGTGAGCGGCATGGATCGACGGACCTTCCTCGGGAGCGCGACCGCCGCCTTTCTCGCCGCGCCGCTCGCCGCCGGGGCGCAGCCGGCCGGGCCGGCCGGGAAGATCTGGCGGATCGGCGTGATCGGCCTCGCCCCCGCGACCACCGACATGGCCGGACCCGATCCGCCGTACCCGTTCATCAAGGCCCTCCTGGATGGATTGCGGGAGCGCGGCTACGTGTATGGACGGCATTTCGTGACGGAGCCCCGAGGAGCCGAAGGCAGGGCCGAGCGCCTCCCGCGCCTGGTCGACGAGCTGGTCCGTCTGCCGGTGGATGTGATCGTCCCGGCCGCGGCCGCGCTCCCCGCGCTCCAGCGCGCCACCGCGACGATCCCCGTCGTCGTGCCCGGCGCGGCCGATCCGGTGGGGGCCGGGTACGCGGGGAGTCTCGCGCGCCCCGGCGGGAACTTCACGGGGCTGAGCCTGCCGTTCCTGGAGCTCGTCGTGAGGCGGCTCGATCTGCTCAAGGAGCTGGTTCCGTTCGCGGCCACCATCGCGGTCATGTGGGATCAGGCCGCCCCCCAAGTGTGGGACGTGCTCGAGACCGCGGCCCGTGAGCGGCGCTGGAAGCTGCTGTCGCTCCCGATCCGCGATGTCGGCCAGGCCCAGGAGGCGGTCCGGGCGGCGGCCAAGGCGCGCGCGGGTGGGCTGCTCGTGACCGCCGGTGCCGCGTTCGATCCGCAGCCCCGACGCATCGTGGAGCCGGTCGCCAAGTACCGGCTGCCCGCGATGTATCACCAGCGATCGTACGTTCAGGTTGGCGGACTGCTGTCCTACGGCCCGGATCTGGTCGCGATCTGGCGCGCGTCGGCGGCCTTCGTCGACCGGATCCTCAAGGGGGCGAAGCCGGGCGATCTCTCCTTCGAGCAGCCGACCAAGATCGATCTGGTGATCAACCTCAAGACCGCCCAGGCCCTGGAGCTGACGATCCCCGGGTCCCTGCTCCGGCGGGCGGATCAGGTGATCGAGCGATAGCGGGTCCCTCCACGATCGAGGCGGCGCCGTTCGCGCCGGGCTCCACCATGAGGCGGCGCGCGTGGAAGGGACCCAGGGTCGTCCGATGGCCGATGCTGAACATCATCGTCTCGGGAAGCCGCTCGCGCATCAGCCGGTAGAGGCGTGCCTCCGTCGCTTCGTCCAGCGCCGAGGTCGCCTCGTCGAGAAAGAGCCAGTCGGGTTTCTGGAGCAGGGCCCGCGCGAAGGCCATGCGCTGCTGCTCGCCGGGGGAGAGCT
>CAMLFJ010000073.1 GCA_946479205.1 uncultured bacterium
CCTCGTCGGGCACGAACTCCACCGTCACCACCCGTCCCCCGGGCGCGAGGGACCGCCCCACCGTGCCCAGGAATCCCTCGCAGGTGGCCGGATCGAAGTGGTGCAGGAAGTTCGGCACCAGCACCAGGTCGTACGGCCCCCCGAGCGGCGTCTCGAAGGCGCTGCCGGCCAGGGTGTGGAAGCGCCCGTCCACGCCCGCGGCGCGCGCGTTCTCGCGCGCCACCGCCAGCACCGCCGGCCAGTCGAGCGCGGTGACCTCCGCGCGCGGGTACGCCTGCGCGAACGCGAGACCGAACACTCCGTGGCCCGCGGCCACGTCGAGCACGCGGAGCGGGGCCGTCGCATCCACCTCGACCAGATCCACCACCGCCCGCGCGGGCATCCGCATGAGCGGCGCCATCGCCCGCGCGAACCGCACCCACACCGGATGGTCCGGAGTCACCGTGCCCGCGGCCGCCAGTCGGGTGCCGCCGTGGCGCACCGCGTGGGCCACATCGCCGAACGCCTCGCGGAGCTCGGGCGCGTACAGGAACTCGGCCGCCCCCGCCACACAGGCCGGCGAGGCCCGATCGAGGAAGACGGCGGAATCGGGCGTCAACGCGTAGGTGTCACGGTCCTTCCGGAGAAAGCCGGTCGCGGTGAGGTAGTCGCACAGGATGCGCGTGCCGCGGGGAGAGGCCGCGCAGCGCTCGGCCAGCGCCGGCACGGTACCCGGGCCCGCGCCGATGGCGGCGAAGAGATCCAGGTCGAGCGCGCCCTTGAGGGCGGCGCTCCGCTGGTACGCGGTCATGGTGCCGAGGAACAGGTCGGGCGACGGGTCCGCCGCGGCGGGAGCTCCCGCGTCGAGCAGCGCGGTGAGCTCCGCCGGCCGCAGGTGCATGCGCAGCACGCCCCGCCCCGGCGCCACCGCGCTCAGGCACTCGACGATCGCGACGCCGCTCTTGGCCATCTCGACGCGACCCGATCCGTCGCGGCTGGTCAGCAGCCCGGCCAGGCGGGAGAGCGTCGGCTCGTGGCCGACGCAGAGCAGGGCGGACGCCTCGACCGCGGCGAGTGCCGCGAGCGTCGAGGCCGGCTCGGCGTCGTCGCCGAGCAGCTCGGTCAGCTCGGGAGCGGGCGCGCCGTAGGCCCGCGCGGTGATCTCCGCGGTCGCGCGCGCGCGCGCCAGCGGGCTCGAGAGCAGCCGATCGAAGCGCACGCCCATGCGTCGCAGCGCCTCGGCGACTCGCGCGTGCTCGCGCCGGCCCGCGTCGGTGAGCGGCCGTTGCCGGTCGTCGGGCCAGCGGCGGGAATCCGCCTCGCCGGCCTCGCCGTGACGCATCAGGATCAGGAGCACGGCGACTAATATCTCACGACGTACCTCGGCGATGTAGCGCGTGATGGAATGCGCCGGGCGCCTCGCCAACGCGCTCGGGTACTGAAGCCTACACCGTCTGCTTAGTCCTGCGGGCTCCGGCCCCCTTTGTCCCTCGCACGGCCAGGCAGTATGCTGAGGTCGCCATGCCCGCGCCCCGAATGCCGTGAGGACGAAATGGATGCTCGTGGTGTTCGGGCCGGCCCTGCTCACCGTGATCGGGAGCATCCTCGTGATGCTCTTCGTCCCTCACCCGGTTCCCAAGACCGCCACCGGCGGCCAGCGCCTCTACCTGACCCATTGCGCCACGTGCCATGGCGCGGATGGAAAGGGCTCCTGGCGGGCCAGGATCTTCTTGATGCGTCCCGGCGACCTGTCCGATCCACGGCTCGTGGATCGTCTCCCGGACGATTACCTCTTCACGCTGATCAAGAACGGGGGGGCGACGATCGGGAAGCCGGGCATGCCGTCCTTCGGCTACCACCTGAAGGACGACCAGATTCGCGACCTGGTCGGGTACCTGAGGACGCTGCCGAAGCGCTAAGGCAGGGCGAGGCGCAGCCGCAGGCGAGCCGAGCGAATACGACGATCGGCTAGGCGGAGCGCGGACGGATGTCCGACATCGTCGCGCCCAGGACCGCCTTGTCGAAGGGCTTGTTGATCACGAAGTTCACGCGGCTCCGCTCCTCGCGCGTGATCTCGGTCTCGCCCCACCCGGTGATGAGCCCCACCGGCAGGCCCGGCCAGCGCTCCTGGATGGCCGCGGCCACGTCCCAGCCCGTCATGTCGGGCATGCCCAGGTCGCTGACCACCACGTCGACCAGCTCGCGATTCGACTCGAGGAAGGACAGGCCCTCGCGTCCGCCGGGCGCCTGGGTCACCGAGTGCCCCTGCTCCTCGAGCATCTCGGCGAGCGTGCTGCGCACCTGCAGCTCGTCGTCGATCACCAGAATGCGCAGGGGCAGCGCGGGCGCCTTCTGCGCGAGAGGGCTCGTCTTGGGCACCGCGGCCGCCTTGGAGGCGGTCGGCAGGCTGATCTCCACGGCGGTGCCCTGCCCCTCGGTGCTCTCCACGGTCAAGGTCCCGCCGTAGCGCTGCACGGTGCCGTAGGCCACGCTGAGCCCCAGTCCGGTGGCCTTGGGTCCCTTGGTGGTGAAGAAGGGCTCCAGCGCGCGCCGGCGCACTTCCTCGGGCATGCCCGCGCCGGTGTCGGTGACCAGGCAGTAGACGCGATCGTCCTTGGACCAGGTCTTGAGCGTGACGGTGCCGCCACCCTGGGGAATCGCGTCGGCCGCGTTGAGCAGCAGGTTCATCAGGACCTCTCGAAGAGGCGCGGGTTCTCCGGCGGCCGCCCCGATGACGCCCGCCTCCACCTTCACCTCGATGCGGGCGCCACGAAGCTGCGCCTCGTCGAGCCAGCGCGGCCGCGTGAGCTCGACCACTTCCTGCACGAGCTGGTTGAGGTCCACCGCGACGTCGGACACCGGCTGCACGCGGCTGAACCGCTGGACGCGCCGCACCACCTCCGCGCCGTCCTGGGCGGTGCGCTGGATGATCTCGAGGGAGCGCCGCACGCCCGCCTCCTGGACCTTGCCCATCATGAGCTCGACCCGCCCCAGGATCACCGCGAAGAGGTTGTTGAGGTGATGCGCCATCCCGGACGACAGCTGGCCCATCGCGCGCAGCGTCTCGCCGCGGACGAGCTGGCCCTGGGTGGACTTGAGGTCGTCCACCACGTTCTGGAGCTGCGAGGCGGAGGACTGCGCCTCCTCGAGGAGGCGCGAGTTGTCCACCGCGTAGCCGATGTAGGTCATCAGCGCGTTCAGGAACTGCAGGTCGGTGGAACTGAACGGCGGCGGGCGATGCGTCTCGGAGCCCGCGCCGTCGCGGCGCTTGGCCATGTTGATCACGCCGATCACGCGGTCGCCGACCCGGATCGGCATGCAGATGAACGAGCCGTTCAGGTACTGGGGGTCGTTGGCCTTGTTGAAGCGCGGATCGGAGGCGATGTCGTCGACGAGCACCGGCTCGCCCATCTCCACCACCTTGCCCGCCACCCCCTCGCCCACCTTCACCTCGACCGCGGGGACCACCTCGTCGGGGATGCCGCGGGACGCCGCGAGCTTCAGCACGGTCCGATCGCGATCGAGGATCATGATGGAGCCGACGGTGGCGCGCACCGCGCGCATGGTGGACTGCAGGACGAGACCGAGCAGGTCCTGGATCTTCGGGATGCGGGCGGCCAGCTCCACCATCTCGTTGAGCGTGCCCAGCTTGAAGACCAGATCCTCGAGCCGCTGGGTGGAGCCCCGCAGGTCGTCGAGCATGTGGTAGAAGGCGTCGCGCACCTGGCCGATCTCGGTGACCTCGCCGAGGCCGGGTACCGCCGCCGCCGAGCCGCGCTCCCGCCGGCGGAGCGCATCCGGCTTCACGTCGCCCGGGGCCAGGAAGCCCTGGGCGAGCTGGGCGATCTGGTCCACCATCTTCCGGAAGACCAAGAAGCCGAGGGCGGAGACCACGATGGCGGCGAGCAGCCCGAGCTGCGCCTCGGTGTTGTGGAGCAGCTCGTGGCGCGACAGCAGGTAGACGAACAGCAGGATGGGCAGGAGCGCGACGAGCGCGAAGACGACGGAGGCCGCCTCGCGAAGGCTCATGGTGCGGGAGCGGCGCCGATTCTTGCCCATGGTGTCTCTACCTTAGCTAAGGGTGCGGGATTTACCGAATCTTTTGGATCTCGACCGCGACCAGTCGACCCGGCTCCTGCCGGACGGTCACGCGGACCCGGTCGCCGCGGTGCAGGTCGGCCCCATCCACCAGCCCGCTGGATTCGGCGAAGATCGCCATCGACTCCATCTCATCCATGAATCCCGGAACCTTGTCGTGGCGGACCAGCAGCAGAGTCGGCCCGCCGCGCGCCTCGAGGATCCCGGTGACCCGGTAGAGCCCGGGACCCGGAAAGGCGGCCCGGTAGGTCCCCCAGATACCGGCCGCGAAGCCGGCCAGGAGGAGCACGAACAGCGCGGGAACGGCCGCGCGCCGGAACGCGATCGCGGCTACTCGATCTCGTCCTTGGGAGGAATCTTGCCCGCGACGTGCTCGGGCGTCAGGACCCAGGTGCCGTCGCAGCCTTCCTTGAAGGTGGCGACCGCAGCGCGGTAGGCACTGCCCAGCGTCACGATCATCACCGCGGCGCTGACCACGGTGCCGAGGCCGCAGACGATCGCCTTGCCGGGCACGTAGGCCACGTTGAGGATCCCGGCGCCTACCCGGTCCCCGTCAGAGACCTCGACGTCGACCCCGCTCGACGAGAGCTCAGCCGCCTGGAGCACGGCCGACCCCGACAGCAGCGGGCCGGTCATGGCCATCAGCGCGACGAGCAGCCCGCACAGCCACTTCGTGGCATCCCGCATGATCTGTCTCCTTCTTCCGGGTGGTGTCTACGCATCTAAGGTACACGAATTGATTATCCATACCTAGATGCGCGGCGGTCCCGGCCGCCTGGACGCCTTGTTCGGGCTTCCGGGGCGCCCCGGCCGGAGGGCGCGAGCCGAACGTCTTGCAGATCAATAGCTTGGCGGGCGCGGCAGGCCCCTCGACATCGCTCCGCGAGGGTCGTAGACTCTCGGGTGCCGGCCGTCGGCGCGCGCCACAACCCCGAGTTCGCAAGGAGATACGCCCATGAGGATCGTCCGCTTCTCCCAGAATGGTCACGCCCCCCGGCTCGGCTGCTTCCTCGGCGCCGACCGCATCGCCGATCTCGAAGCGAGCGCGGCCGCGTTCCTCGCGGCCCGCGGCGTCGTGCGCGCGCCGGTCATCGCGGCGGCCCTTTTCCCCCACGACAGCACGCGGGGCTTCCTCGAGGGCGGCAGCGCGAGCCAGGACATGCTGACCGCCATGATGGACGCGGCGCGCGGCGGCAAGTTCCAGCCAGTGGCCCACGCGCTCTCGTCGGTGCGCCTGCACGCCCCCATCGCGGACCCGGGGAAGTTCATCTGCATCGGCCTCAACTACAAGGACCACGCAGCCGAGACCAACAATCCCGCGCCCAAGGAGCCGCCGGTGTTCCCCAAGTGGGCCAACGGGATCCAGGATCCGGGCGAGCCGGTCCTGCGGCCGCGCGGGGAGAAGACGTTCGACTGGGAGGTCGAGCTCGGCGTGGTGATCGGGCGCACCGCCCGCTTCGTGAAGAAGGAGCAGGCCCTCGACTACGTCTACGGCTACACCATCATCAACGACGTGAGCGCGCGCGACTTCCAGTTCCACACCACCCAGTGGAGCGCGGGCAAGATGGGCGACACCCTCGCCCCGGTGGGCCCCTACATCGCGGATCGCACCGAGATCCCGGATCCGCACGTGCTCGATCTCAAGACGTGGGTCAACGGCCAGCTCATGCAGGACGGGTCCACCCGCAACTTCATCTTCGACATCGGCTACATCATCCAGTACCTCACCAACATCATGACCCTCTCGCCGGGCGACCTCATCGCGACCGGCACCCCCGCGGGCGTGGGCTTTTCGCGCAAGCCGCAGGTCACGCTGCAGCCGGGCGACCGCATGAAGCTCGAGATCACCGGGCTCGGCTCCCTCGAGAACACCGTGAAGGACGCCTGAGGGCGGCGGGCACCGCCATGGCGGTCCGCTCGTTCCTCCACTACGCGCTGGAAGTGCCCGACCAGGCGGTCGGGCAGCGGTTCTACGAGGACTTCGGGCTGGTAGACGGCACCGGCTCGAGCGACGCGGTGCGTCTGCGGCCCGAGCGCCTCGCGCGGGACACCGTGCTGCTGTACGGGGGCCCGCGCAAGCGCCTCCATCATCTCTGCTACGGCGCGCCCGGCGAGGACTTCGCGCGGGTGCGCGGGGCCCTGCGGAGCGCCGGGGTTCCCGAGATGGACGCGCCCGCCGGCGCCCCCGAGGGCGGCATCTGGTTCCGCGATCCGGACGGCAACATCGTGAACGTCCGCGACGAGGCCGCGCCCGCGCCGCCGGTGGATCCGCCGGTGACGCTCAACGGCCCCGGCTACACGCAGCGCGAGGCCGCGCGCGGCTATCCCGAGCGCGGCCTGCGGGTGGCCCCGCGCAAGCTCGGCCACGTCCTGCTCTTCACCCCCGACATGGAGCGCCTCATGCGCTTCTACACCGGGACCCTCGGCATGAAGCTCTCCGATCGCTCGCGGGGGATCATCGCCTTCCTGCGCTGCAACACCGATCACCACACCCTGGCGCTGCTCTCCTCGCGCGCGCCGGGCTTCCACCACGCGTCCTTCCAGGTGGGCAGCGTGGACGAGATCGCGATGGGCGCGGTGCGCATGGCCGAGCGGGGCTGGCAGCCCGGCTGGGGACTCGGGCGCCACGTGATCGGCTCCAACTTCTTCTTCTACCTGCGGGATCCGTGGGGCAGCTTCAGCGAGTACTACTTCGATCTCGACTACATCCCGGAGGGCTGCGCGTGGGAGCCGCGCGATTTCCCGCCCGAGGACTCCCTCTACGTCTGGGGCCCGTCGTGCCCCGCCGACTTCGGCGAGAACAAGGAAGCATGGACCTAGAGTTCCTGCACGCGCTCGTGCAGCCCGCCACCACCAAGATCGTGCTCTGCTCGCTCGACGGCCTCGGCGGGCTCCCGCGGCCCGCGACCGGCAAGAGCGAGCTGGAGACCGCGCGCGTCCCCACCCTGCACGCGCTCGCGGCCCGGTCCGCGTGCGGCCTGCTCCGCCACGTGGGCCCCGGCATCACCCCGGGCAGCGGGCCCGGCCACCTCGGCCTCTTCGGCTACGACCCCCTGCGCTATCCGGTGGGCCGGGGCGTGCTCGAGGCCCTCGGCATCGACTTCGAGCTGCGGGCGGGCGACGTGGCCGCGCGGGGGAACTTCTGCACGGTGGACGCGCGCGGCCACATCACCGATCGGCGGGCCGGGCGCATCAGCACCGAGATCTGCGTCCGCCTGGTGGAGCGGCTGCGCGCGATTCGCCTCGACGGAGTCGAGATCCTCCTCGAGCCCGTGAAGGAGCACCGCTTCGTTCTCGTGCTGCGCGGCGGCGGCCTCTCCGGCCGGCTCTCCGAGACGGATCCGCAGAACCTGGGGGTGCCGCCCCTGCCGGTGCGGGCCCTCGCCCCCGAGGCGGACCGGACCGCCGCGCTCGTGAACGCGTTCGTGGAGGCCGCGCGCCCCCTGCTGCGCGACGCGGCCCCCGCCAACATGCTCCTGCTCCGAGGCTTCGATCAGCAGCCGCACCTGCCGCTCTTTCCCGAGACGTTCGGCCTGCGGGCCGCCGCCATCGCGGCGTATCCGATGTACCGCGGGCTCGCCCGCCTCGTCGGCATGGAGGTGCTCAAGACGGGCGGGACGTTCGGGGAGGAGATCGACACCCTCGAGCAGCAGTGGGAGCACCACGACTTCTTCTTCCTGCACTACAAGGACACCGACAAGGCGGGCGAGGACGGCGACTTCGACGCCAAGGTCGCGGCGCTGGAGCGCTTCGACGCGCTGCTGCCGCGCGTGCTCGCGCGGGAGCCCGACGTCCTCGCCATCTCGGGCGATCACGCGACCCCGTCCATTCTCAAGGGGCACGGCTGGCAGGGGGTGCCCGCGATCCTCGCGAGCCCCTACTGCGGGGGCGACCCGGTGACCCGCTTCACCGAGCGCGACTGCGCGGGCGGGTCCCTCGGCGTGATCCCCGCCCAGGACCTGATGCCGCTCGTGATGGCCAACGCGCTCCGCTTCACCAAGTACGGGGCCTAGCGGGACACTCGCGGTATCCTGGCGGAAAGACCATGAGGCGCTCCTACTGCCTCCTGTCCGCCGCGGTCCTCCTCGCCCTCGGGGTGATCGGCCTCGCCGTGCCCACCCGCGAGCCCGCGCCCCCCGAGGCGCCCGCGGTCGTGCCGGCCCCCTCGCCTCCCGAGCCGGTCGAGATCGTGCTCAAGCGCGGCGAGACGTTCGAGGCCGCGCTGCGCCGGGTCGGGATGGAGCGCGCCGAGGCGGCCGCGATCGTGGGCGCGCTGCGCGGCAGCGTCAACATGCGACGCCTCGCCCCCGGCGAGCGCCTCAGCGTGCGGCCCGGGGCCGACGGCAAGCCCGTCGAGATCGGCTACACCCGCTCCCCCGCGGAGCGCTACGAGATCCGGCCGGGCCCCGACGGGCGATGGGCGGTCAGCGCGGTGCGGCCCGACGTGGACACGCGCGTGGTCGCGATCACCGGGGAGGTGCGCGATTCGCTCTTCGCGAGCATGGAGCGGCTCGGGGAAACCGCCGGCCTGACCGCGCGGCTCGTCAACCTCTTCGAGTGGGACTTCGACTTCGCGGCCGACTCCCTGCCCGGCGACCTCTTCCGCCTCCTGGTCGAGAAGCGCTACGTCGGCGACGTCTTCCTGGGCTACGGCGACGTGCTGATCGCGCAGTACGCGAGCGTCGGACGCTCCCCCCTCACCAGCGTGGGCTTCGACGACACCGCCGGCCGGCGCGAGTACTACGACGCGAGCGGGCGCTCGGTGAAGAAGATGTTCCTGCGCGCTCCGCTCGATTTCACGCGCGTCACCTCCGGCTTCTCGCACGCGCGCTTCCACCCGGTGCTGGGCGGCTATCGGCCCCATCTCGCGGTCGACTACGGGGCGCCGATCGGCACGCCGGTGCGCGCGGTCGCCGACGCGGTGGTCACCCAGGCGGGCTGGAACGGCGGTTACGGGATCTCGATCACGCTGCGCCACGGGCGCGGCTACGAGACCATGTACAACCATCTCTCCAAGATCGACGTCCGCCCGGGTGAGCGGGTGCGCCAGCGCCAGGTCATCGGGCGGGTCGGCAGCACCGGACTGTCGACCGCCCCCCATCTCGACTACCGCGTCCGCAAGGGCGGGGTCCTGGTCAACCCGCTGGGTGAGAAGTTCATCCCCGGCTCGCCCGTGCCCGCCCATCGCCGCGAGGCGTTCACGGTGCACGTCGACGCGCTCCTGGAGCGGCTCGACACGCAGGCCCCGTTCCCCGCGCGTCCACCGGGACGATCCTGAGGCAGCGCGCCGGCTCCAGCCTGTGCTACTCGTGCGGCAAGCTCAACCGCGTGGACGCCGCGGTCTGCTTCTACTGCGGGGCGCGGCGGCCCGGGCTGTGGGGCTTCGGCCCGCTCGCGAGCCGCCTGATCGGTCGCCTCGACTTCGCGCACGCGGTTACCATCGTGTGCGTGGTGGCCTACGTCGCGTCCATCCTGCTCGACCCCCGAGCGGCGGCGCGATTCCGGAGCCCGTTCGACCTGCTCTCGCCGGGATTCGGCGCGCTCGTGACGCTCGGCATGACCGGCGAGCCGGCGTGGCGATCGGGCTGGTGGTGGACGCTCATCACCGCGATCTATCTCCACGGCAGCCTGCTCCACATCGTCTTCAATCTCCTGTGGGTGCGCCAGCTCGCGCCCGCGGTCGAGCAGCTCTTCGGCACCGCCCGGCTCGTGGTCATCTTCACGGCGAGCGGGGTGGCGGGCTTCGTCCTCTCCAACATCGCCAGCGGCACGTGGACGATCGGCGCCTCGGGCGCGGTGTTCGGCCTCCTCGGCGCGATGGTCGCCTACGGTCGCAGCCGCGGCG
>CAMLFJ010000074.1 GCA_946479205.1 uncultured bacterium
AAGAAGACCCTCGACGACAACCAGGGGAACCTGCGGCAGGTGATGAACTATCCGGGCACTGGTCCTTTCCGCCACGTCTCGCGGAGGGACAAGGAAGTCTGGATCATGGAGAAGAACCCCAACTACTGGAACAAGGGGCTCCCGTACGTCGACAAGCTCGAGATCTACCACTTGCTGCCATTCTCCCCGGAGCTGGGAGCGGCGTTCCTGTCCGGCAAGCTCGACTACGCCCGGCTGCTGGATCCGATCTCCTGGCGCAAGGCCAAGGAGACGCCCGGAGTCACCGCGGGAGTTTTCAACCAGTCCGTGATCCAGACGTTCTACATGAACCAGAAGAAGGTCAAGGCGTTCCAGGATGTGCGGGTGCGCCGGGCGATTCACCTCGCCATGGACCGGCACGTCCTGGTCGACGTGGTCAAGGATACCGCGCCGATGCAGGTCGGGGGCTTCGTGTATCCGTTCCACGAGGCGTCCACTCCGCGGGCGGAGCTGGAGAAGCGGCTCGGCTACCAGAAGGATCCGAAGGCGGCGATCCAGGAAGCCAAGAAGCTCATGCAGGCGGCCGGGTACGGCCAGGGAATCAAGGGGCTCGACTTCCTGATACGCGGCGGGGCCAACACCTTCAAGCTCTGGGCGGTCGCAATCCAGGCGATGCTGAAGGAGCACCTCAACATCGAGACCAACCTGCGAGAGGTCCAGATCTCCCAGTGGTTCGAGGAGGCGGCCGCCGGCAACTTCGACCTCGGGATCACCGCCATCGTGTCCGCGCTGATGGACCCGTCGGACTATTTCACGTCCTGGTATGGCAAGGACGCCCCGAACAACTACGGGGGCTGGACCAACGAGCAATTCCACGCGCTTGCCCGGAACATCGAGCGGGAAGTGGACGACAACAAGCGGAAGACCATGATCCGGCAGGCCGAGGACATCCTGGAGAGCGATCCGCCGCTGATCCCGGTGGCCTACGAGCAGATCTACGACGCCTGGTACAACAAAGTGCACGGTCAGAACCCGAGCAAGTACTTCGGGATCTACGACGTGGTGCGCTGGGACCAGGTCTGGATGGCTCAGTCCTAGGCCCTCGAGCTCTCGCTCGTGCAGAAGTACCTGCTCCGGAGGGCGCTGTTCGCCCTGGGCACCCTGATCGGGGTCTCCCTGATCATCTTCGTGGTGCTGCGCATCCTGCCCGGCGATCCGCTGGTGGCCATCCTCGGCGTGGAAGGGCACGCCAAGATGGCGCCGGCGGATCGCGCGGCGATCATGCGGGATCTGGGCCTGTCCGACTCGCTGCCGGTGCAATACGCGCGCTGGATGCGGGACATCGCCACCGGGCAGCTCGGCAAGTCGTTCTTCCGTGGCGACACCGTGCGCGATCTCATCCTCCACCGCGGGCCGCTCTCCGCCGAGATCGCGGTCCTCGCCCTGATCATCTCGTGGCTGGTGGGCCTGCCGGTGGGCATCCTCAGCGCGATCCGCCCGAACGGCTGGGCCGACGCGCTGGTGCGCACGCTCTCGGTTCTGTTCATCGCAGTGCCCGGATTCTGGCTCGGGCTCCTGATCGTGCTGGCGCTGCTCTTCTGGTTCGGCTACAAGGCGCCGATCATCATCGTGCAGATCTGGGAGAATCCCTGGGAGAACTTCCAGCTCATCATCGGGCCCGCGCTGGTGCTCGGGCTGGCCCAGGGCGCCTACATCGCGCGCATGTCCCGGTCCTGCCTGCTCGAGGTCATCCGCGAGGACTACGTGCGCACCGCGCGGGCCAAGGGCACGCAGGAGCGCTCGGTGGTGATGCGCCACGCCCTGCCCAATGCGCTCCTGCCCGTCATCACGATCTCGGGCGTGCTACTGGGTTTCGTGCTGGGCGGCTCGGTCGCGGTGGAGCAGGCCTTCGGCGTGCCGGGGCTCGGCCGCGCGCTGGTGGTGGCCATCGTGGAGCGCGACATCATCGTGGTCCAGAACCTCGTGCTGCTCTACGCGGGGATCTTCGTGCTGGTGAACGTCCTGGTGGACATGAGCTACGCCTGGCTCGATCCCCGGATCCGGTATCAGTAGGCCTCCGCCCATGCCGAATCAGGCGCTCCGCGAGCTCGGGGGCTTCGCCCGCCGCAACAAGCTATCGGTTGTGGGCGGCCTCGTCGGGCTCCTCGTGGTGCTGGTCGCCCTGACCGCGCCCTGGATCGCCCCGCGCGAGCCCTTGAAGGCGGACTTCCGGCGGATGAACAAGCCGCCGGACGCGCAGTCCTGGTTCGGCACCGACCAGGTGGGCCGCGACACGCTGAGCCGCGTGATGTACGGGGCGCGCACCTCGCTCTTCGTGGCGTTCCTGGCGGTGCTGTTCGGCACCACGGTGGGCTCGCTCTGGGGCGTGGCCTGCGGCTACCTGGGCGGGCGCTTCGATCTGGTCAGCCAGCGGATCATGGAGGTGCTGCAGGCGTTCCCCGACCTGATCCTGGCCATGGCCATCTCCATGGCCATCGGGACCGGTCTGCCCGCGGTCATCGCGGCCATCGCGGTCACCCGTATCCCCTTCGGCGGTCGCGTGATCCGCTCGGTGGCCATCAGCGTCCGCGAGATGCCCTTCGTCGAGGCAGGGCGGGCGGCCGGCGCCTCGCAGCTCCGGGTCATGACCCTGCACGTGCTGCCCCAGTGCATCGCGCCGTACCTGGTTCTCGCCACCACCCACCTGGGCGTCGCGATCGTGATCGAGGCCGCCCTGGGTTTCCTCGGCGTCGGCGTCCCGCCCCCGACGCCCACCTGGGGCAACATGCTGGCGGACGCGATCACCGGCCTCGTGCCCCACTGGTGGCTGGTGCTGTTCCCCGGCCTTGCGATCACCGTCACCGTGCTCGCGTTCAACCTGCTCGGCGACGGGATCCGCGACACGCTGGACCCGAAGCTCTCGCCCGCCGTGCTGCGCCTCGTGACCGG
Source organism: uncultured bacterium (assembly GCA_946479205.1). The sequence goes on from CAMLFJ010000074.1 coordinate 2,929, forward strand.
CTCCGGCCGATCCGTCGCCGCCCCCGCCGCGCCGGCCGCCGTCGCCAAGCCCTCCGACGCCACTGCGTAGGCTGGGGTCAGGTCTTACATTCCGACATTGTCATAATGTAAGACCTGACCCCGTCAGAGGGGCTTGCAGCCGGGGCGGTCGTAGCGATGGAACTCGCCGCGCGCGTTGATGGCCACCCGGATGCTCGGCGTGGTGCCCACCGGCTCCAGATGGTGCCAGAGGTGCTTCGGGCCGAAGACGAAGTCGCCCGCGCGCGCGTGAATGGGCGCGGTCTCGCCCTCGATGTACCAGTCGATCTCGCCCTGGAGCACGATCCACCACTCGTCGTGATGGTGGTAGTGGGTGTCGTTGGGCTGGCCGGGCGGGTGGCAGATCAGGAAGGCCTGGATGTCGTCGGTCAGCACCACGGCCTCCGACCAGGGTGGCGCGCCCTTCTTGGTGATGAGCTCGGGCAGGCGGCTCTGGAGCGAGCCCAGCTGGAGCAGCGGGATGCGGTCGGTCATGTCGAGGAGGCTCCCCGTCGGCGCGCGAGCCACCGCCGCGCTCCCTCGGTGGCCTGGACGAGGCCGCCGGGGAAGATCAGCACGATCGCGATGAAGAGCACGCCGAAGATCAAGAGGTGAAAGTCCACCCAGCGCACGGTCAGGTACTCCTTGAGCAGCACGTAGAGCACGGCGCCCAGCACCGGGCCGTGCAGGGTGCCGACGCCACCGATGAACGTCATGAGCAGCGCCTCGAAGGTCCAGTGCGGTCCGAACGGATGCGACGGATAGTAGCTGATGTGGTAGTAGGCGAAGAAGCCGCCCGAGAGCCCGGCCAGCGCGGTCGAGAGCACGAGGGCCCGCAGCTTCAGCGACAGCGCGGCCACCCCGCTGGCCGCCGCCGCGTCCTCGTCCTCGCGGATGGCCTGCATGCCGAGCCCCAGGCGCGAGCCCGCGAGCGCGGCCACCGCGATCACCGACACCGCGGCCAGGGCCAGGGCCAGGTAGTAGCGGGGCGCGAGCCGGTATCCCGCGATGCTCGCCCCGGGCAGCGTCGAGATCTCGGGCAGGGTGTTGCTCACGAACGTGCGCAGGATCTCGCCGAGGGCCAGGGTGCCGATCGCGAAGTAGGCGCCGCGCAGGCGGAAGGCGGCCGCCCCGATCAACAGGGCCAGGGCGATGGCCACCAGCGCCCCCGCCGCCATCGCGAGCAGGATGGGCGCGCCCGCGATCCAGAGGGTGCGCGCGGTCAGCGCGCCCAGGCCGAAGAAGGCGGCGTGGCCCAGGTTCACCTGGCCCGCGTAGCCCGCGATGATGTTCCAGCTCTGGGCCATCGTGATCGAGAGCAGGACGAGCAGCACGAAGTTCAGCACGTCGTCGCGGCCGGTGAGGAGCGGTAGCGGCGCGAGCGCGGCGAACGCCACCAGGATCGCCACCGTCCACCTCCGCTCGCCGGTCATCGGGATTCCCGTCCGAACAGACCCTGCGGCCGCAGCACGAGCACCACCACGAAGATCACGAGGCCCACGACCTCGCGATACGGGCCGCCGAACGCGGCGGCGCTGAGCGCCTCGGCCACCCCGACGAAGAGGCCGGCCGCGAAGGTGCCCAGCATGGAGCCGAGGCCCGCCAGCACCACCACGATCAGGGCCTTGAGCGTCCACTCGAGCCCGATCGCCGGGCTGATCGAGTAGCCGACGCTGACCAGCGTGCCCGCCGCGCCCGCCAGCGCGGTGCCGATCGCGAAGGCCAGCAGGTAGGCGCGCCGCACGTCGATGCCGGTGAGCAGCGCGGCCTGCCAGTCCTCCGCGGTGGCGCGGATGGCCTTGCCCCAGCGCCAGCGGGCCAGCAGCAGGTGAAGACCCGCGATCAGCGCGAAGGCGATGGCCAGGCTGACGAGCCGGATCACCGGGATCGCGAGCGGTCCCACGTGGAGCACCGCGCCGCCGTAGGTCGTGGTCACCGAGCGGTCGTCCGCGGTCCACAGCCGGAGCGCCAGCGCGTGCAGGGCGAGGGCGAGGCCGAAGCCGACCAGCAGCGAGTTCTTGATGCGGGTCTCCTCGTGGGCGCGGACCACGAAGCCGAACAGGACGGCGTAGAGCACCGCCCCCAGCACGAGGGTGGCCGGGATGACGACGAGCAGGGACGCGAAGGGATCCATGCGGAGCAGGGCGAAGAGCCAGTAGGTACCGTAGCCGCCCAGCATGATCAGCTCGCCGTGGGCCACGTCGAGCACCTTGAGCACGCCGAAGACGAGCGAGAGGCCCGCGGCGGCGAGGCCGTAGAGGCCGCCCAGGAGCAGGCCGAGCACGATCTGCTGCGCGAGGACGGTCAGGGCGATCCCGTCCATCACTCGCCCGCCGCGAGCGGCCCGAGGTAGGCCCGCCGCACGTGCGGGTCGCGCAGCAGCTCAGCGCCGCCGCCCTCGCCCGCCACCCGCCCGCCCTCGAGGATGTAGGCGCGGTGGGCCAGGGTCAGGGCCGCGCGCACGTTCTGCTCGATCAGGAAGATCGCGACGCCCGCGCGGTTGATCTCGGCCAGCGCGTCCAGGATCGCGCGCACGAGCTGGGGCGCGATGCCGAGCGAGGGCTCGTCCAGCATCAGCAGGCGCGGGCTCGCCATCAGGGCGCGGCCCACCGCCACCATCTGCTGCTGGCCCCCCGAGAGCGCGCGCACGATCTGCCGGCGCCGGTCGCGCAGGATCGGGAAGAGCGCGTAGACCCGCTCGTAGCTCTCGCGCCGGGCGGCGCGGGCGCGGGGGGAGAAGGCGCCGAGCTCGAGGTTGTCCTCCACCGTCATGCTCGCGAAGAGCCGGCGGCCCTCGGGCACGATGGCGATGCCGCGCTCCACGACCAGGTGCGGCGGCACCGCGCGCAGGTCCTCACCTTCCCAGCGGATGCGGCCGGCGCGCGGCCGCACGAGCCCGGCCACGCAGGCCAGGAGCGTGCTCTTGCCCGCGCCGTTGGGACCGAGCAGGGCGACGATCTCGCCGGGCCGCACCGAGAGGGTCACGCCCGAGAGCGCGCGGACGTCGCCGTGGGCCGCCTCGAGGCCCTCGATCTCAAGCATACGCATCGGGGGGACGCGCGGCCCCCAGGTAGACGTCCACCACCCGGGCGTCGGCGGCCACCACCGCGGGCGCCCCGTCCGCGATCTTCTCGCCCGCGCTCAGCACCATGATCCGCCGCGCGAGATCCATCAGCGCCCACACGATGTGCTCCACCATCAGCACGGTGAGGCCGTCGGCGACCAGGCGCCGGATCAGGGCCATCGCGTCCGCGGTCTCGGCGGGGTTGAGCCCGGCCATGAACTCGTCCAGCAGCAGGAGCTCGGGGCCGGTGGCCAGCGCGCGGGCCAGGTCGAGACGCTTGCGATCCATCAGGGTGAGCGCGGACGCGGGCGTGGCGGCGCGGCCCTCGAGGCCGACCAGCGCGAGGAGACGGGCCGCCTCGTCACGGGCGCCGCCGGCGCCGCGCCTGCGGCCGTAGAGGCAGCCGACCCGCACGTTGTCGAGCGCGGAGAGCCCGGCGAAGGGCCGGACGAGCTGGAAGGTGCGGGCCACGCCGCGCGCGCAGAGCCGGTGCGGCGCGAGCCCGGCCACGTCGCGGCCCTGGAGGCGAATGCGCCCGCGATCGGGGCGCAGGGCGCCCGCGATCAGGTTGAAGAGGGTGGTCTTGCCGGAGCCGTTCGGGCCCATGATGCCGAGCAGCTCGCCGGGCTCGATCGCGAAGCTGACGTCGCTGACCGCGAGGACGCCGCCGAAGCCCTTGGACAGCCGCTCGACTTCCAGGAGCGCCACGCGCGCTCAGGCGCCGCGGACGACGATCGGCTTCAGCGACGGCCGCGCCAGCGCCTCTGCCGCCCGGTCCCACGGGACGATCTTGGAGGTCACGCGCTCGGGCCGCAGCCCGCCACGCGCGACCAGCTCGAGCACGCGGGGCAGCGCCGCGCGCGAGTTCACCCGTCCGGTGACGAAGCGGACGCCGCGCGTGTACATGGACAGTAACGGCAGTGGAACATCCCCGCCGAAGTAGATGCTGACGCTGGTGCAGATGCCCTCGGGTTCGAGCGACTGGAGCGCGCGCCGGAGGCCGCGTGGGTCATTGCTGCCGTCCACCGTGATCGGGTAGGTCTCGCGCGCGGTGGACGGCCGCTCGCTCGCGTGGGCGCCGAGGGCCGCGGCCACCTTCACGCGGTCGGAATTGGCGTCCACGTAGTCCACCCGGGCGGCGCCTGCCGCGAGCGCGCAGGCCACCGCGTAGAGCGGGACGCTGCCGATGCCGCCCAGCACCAGCACGCGCGCCCCCGGATACTCCGCGAGCGGCGGGCCCACCGCGCGCCAGCCGTCGGCGACATTGTCGCTGATGCTCGCCACCGCGGCCGGATCGAGGCCGGCGGGCAGGCGGACCAGCATGTGGGTCGCATAGGGCACGCGCACCAGGTCGGACAGCGCGCCGCCCCAGCGGCCGCCCAGGGGCTCGAAGCCGTACATGGACACCGGTGGGACCGTCTCGCAGCTTCCGGTGCGGCCGGAGCGGCAGCACGCGCAGACGCCGCAGCCGATCTGGAAGGGCACGATGACGCGGTCGCCCGGGACGAAGCCGGTGACCGCGGAGCCGACCGCCGCCACCTCGCCCACGAACTCGTGGCCGATCGGGAAGGGCCCCTGGAACGGGGTCAGCCCGCGCAGCAGCGCCACGTCGAGGTCGCAGGCGGCGACGGCCAGGGGCCGGACGAGCGCGTCGTCCGCCGTCTCGAGCGCCGCGTCGGGCGCCTCCTGCCACTCGAGCCGGCCCGCCTCCAGGAAGACGAGCGTGCGCACCCTAGCGCTTGTCGAAGGGCGGCGCGGGGAAGGCGAGCGGCGCGGTGGCGACCTCCTTCGGCCACACCAGCTCCTGCTTGCCGTTGATCCACTGCAGCAGCGCCTGCGGCACGATGCCGGTGCCGTCCGGCCGGAACTTCACCGCCCCGATGACCGTGTTCATGCTGGTGGCGGCGACCGCGTCGCGAACCTTCTCGCGATCGGTCGCGCCCGCGCGCGTCACCGCCGCGGCCAGGATCTGCACGCAGGCGTAGGCGGGGCCCACCAGGGGATCGGCGGGGCGGCCGAGCTTCTTCTGGTGCGCGTCGTTCAGCTCCTTCACGCCCGCGCCCTTCATCGCGTGATGCCAGCCCGCCGCGAGCACCATGAAGTCGCCGTCCTTGCCGAGGTTCTGCGACCAGACCTGGGCGTCGGGGGCGCGGATGAAGAAGGAGAGCTTCGGCGTGTACCCGAGCTCCTTCATCTGCTTCACGAGGGTCATGCCGTCGGGCGGGTTGGGCAGCGCGAGCACCACGTCCGCGTTCGCGGTCCGGGCCTTCAGGATGATGTCGGAGAAGTCCTTGGCGCCCGGCGCGTACTCGCCGGTGACCACGACCTGGTAGCCCGCGCTCTTGCCCGCTTCGGTCCACGCCGCCGCCATCTCGCGGCCCCAGTCGGTCTTCTCCTGGAAGATCGCGACGGTCTTCGGCCGCTCCCCCGCCGGGATCAATCCGAGGAGCCCCTGGGTGGCCTGGCCGATATCGGGCGACTTCCAGAACGGCGAGAAGAGATAGCGGAAGCCCTGCTGGTGGATCTTCTGCAGCGCGAACGCCACGCCCAGGTACGGCACGCGGTTCTTCTCGGCCACCGAGGCGGCCGCCGCGTGCAGATCGGAGCCGAAGCCTCCCAGGTAGCCCACCACCCCCTGGGCGGCCAGGCCCTCGAGCCGCGCGACGGTCTTGGTGGCGTCGGACTCGTCGTCCAGCAGGACCAGCTCGATCGGCAGCTTGGCGGAGCCGACCGTCACGCCGCCGCCCGCGTTGATCTGCTCCACCGCGATCTCGTAGCCGGCGCGGATCTGGGCGCCGCCGGCGCCGTAGCGGCCGGTGAGCGGGACGACCGCGCCCATCTTCACGGTTTGAGCCCAGGCGGCGGTCGGAGCCGTGCCGAGCAGCGCGAGCGCGAGCAGGACGAGGATTCTCATGTCGGTCTCCTAGAAATCAGTCGGTCCAGATGGATCGGGCGGTTTCGGCCACGCGGTGGAGCTTGGCCCGCTGCTCCTCCGGCGAGATCCGGTTGCCCTCCATGGTCGAGGCGAAGCCGCATTGCGGGCTGAGCGCGAGCCGCTCCCGCGGGAGGTAGCCGGCGGCTTCCTCCACGCGGGCGCGCAGCTCGGCCACCGATTCGAGGCGCGGGGTCTTGGTGGTGACGAGACCGAGGACGACGGTGCGGTCCTCCGGCATCGCGCGCAGGGGCTCGAAGCCGCCCGAGCGCGCGTCGTCGTACTCGAGCAAGTAGCGCGGGAAGCGGCTCCGGGTGAAGACGCGCGAGATGGGCTCGTAGCCGCCGCTGGCGTAGAACATGGACTGGTTGTTACCGCGGCAGATGTGCAGGCCGAAGGTGACGCCGGGATGCGTGCCGATCACCGCGTTGTCCATCTCGATGCACGCGTCGATCAGGCGATCCGGATCGCTGCCGCGGCGGCGGTAGCCCTCGCGGAGCTCGGGATCGAGCAGCGCCGCGTACTGGGGCGCGTCGATCTGGATATAGGTGCAGCCGAGCGCGACCAGCTCGTCCACCTCCCGCCGCGTGAGATCCACGATGTCGGCCAGGTAGGCGTCGCGGGTCGGGTAGGCGCCGGTGGATTTCTCGGGATCGTAGTAGGCGGCGGCCTGCTGGCTGCTGATCAGGGTGACCTTGGTCGGCCGGGTGGTGCGGGCGCGCAGGTAGGCGAACTCCTCGGTGCACATGCTGCGGCGCCAGCGGAGCTTCTCGACGACCACGGGGCGCTGGAAGACGAGCCGCTCGCCCTGCTCGTTGTGAAAGGGGATGGCCCAGCCACCCAGCTTGTCGAAGCCGTCGAGCGCGTCGATGAGGTGGCCGAAGAAGGCGTAGCGCCGCAGCTCGCCGTCGGTGACCACGTCGAGGCCGGCCTCCTCCTGGAGGCGCACCGCGTCGTCCACCGCGCGGTCCTC
>CAMLFJ010000075.1 GCA_946479205.1 uncultured bacterium
GAGGCGCCCGACTTCGTGGGGACGGCGTGGCCCGCGCTGCCCACCGACCGCGTACGCTTCGTCGGCGAAGCGGTGGCGGTGGTGGCCGCGAGCACGGCCTACGCCGCCGCCGACGGGGCCGCGCTCGTCGAGGTCGACTACGATCCACTGCCCGCGGTGCCCGACCTGGAGACCGCGCTCGATCCTCGGGCGGCGCGTCTGCACCCCGCCCATGCCTCCAATATCCTCTTCGAGCGCCGGGGCGGGCAGGGCGACGTGGACCGCGCCTTCGCGGCCGCCGCGATCGTGCTGCGCGAGACGTTCACCCACGCGCGCTGCTCGGCGGCACCGCTCGAAGGGCGCGGGCTGATCGCGCGCTGGGAGGGCGACGCGCTCACGCTCTGGACGGGCAGCCAGGTGCCGCACGTCTTCCGGACCGGCGTCGCCCGCGCCTTCGGCCTGCCCGAGGCGCGCGTGCGGGTGATCGTGCCCGACACCGGCGGTGGCTTCGGACAGAAGATGCACCTGATGCCCGAGGATCTCGCGGTGGCCGCCCTGGCTCGCCGTACCGGGCGGCCGGTCAAGTGGATCGAGACCCGGCGCGAGAACCTGGCCGCGGCGGCCCAGGCCCGAGAAGGGCGCGTGGAGATCGAGGCGGCCGCCGACGCGGCCGGCGTGCTGCTGGCGCTGCGCGCGCGACTCTGGTCGGACGCGGGGGCGTATCACGTCTACCCGCTCACCGCCGCGCTCGAGCCGCTGGGCAGCGCGTCGATCCTGCCCGGGCCCTACCGGACGCCCGCCTACGACTTCCACCTCACCGCGCTCGCCACCACCAAGCCGCCGCTCGGCGCGTATCGGGGCGTGGGGATGACGATGGGGGCCTTCGTGATGGAGCGCACGATGGACCTGCTCGCGGATCGGCTCGGCCTCGACCCGGCCGAGATCCGTCGACGCAATCTCATCCCCCGCGACGCCTATCCCTTCACCTCCGCCACCGGCCTCGTCTACGATAGCGGCGACTACCCGAAGGCGCTCGAGCAGGCGCTCGCGCTGGCCGGCTACGATCGGCTCGCGCGCGAGCGCGACGAGGGGCGCGCGCGGGGGCGGCTGCTGGGCATAGGCCTCGCGTGCTACACGGAGTACACGGGCATCGGCTCCGAGACGTACCGCCGGCGCGGCATGGCGGACGTGCCGGGGCACGAGGCCGCGAGGGTCGAGATGGCGGCGGACGGCCGCGTCACCTGCTACGTGTCGTTTCCCTCCCAGGGTCAGGGGCACGCGACCACCACCGCGCAGCTCGTCGCCGATCAGCTCGGCGTGGCCCTCGAGGCGGTGACGGTCCGGCAGCCCGATACCGACACCGCCCCCGGGGGCACCGGCACCTTCGCGAGCCGCGGCGCGATCGCCCAGAGCGGCGCGGCCGGCGCGGCCGCGGGCACGGTGCGGCGCAAGCTCCTGGTGATCGCGGGCGATCTGCTCGAGGCGAGCCCCGCGGATCTGCTGCTCCGCGCGGGGCGCGTGAGCGTGCGGGGGATGCCCGATCGCGGCGTCTCGGTGGCCGAGGTCGCGCGCCGCGCCTCCGTCCCGGATGGCCTGCCTCCGGGGATGGAGCCGGGGCTCGCGGCCACCCAGTCCTTCGATCCGCCGGGGCCGACCTTCTCGGGCGCGGTGCACGTGGCCGGTGTCGAGGTGGATCCCGACACCGGTCGCGTCACGGTGCGCGAGTACACGGTCGTCGAGGATTGCGGGCCGGTGATCAACCCGATGATCGTCGAGGGCCAGATCCACGGGGCGGTGGCCCAGGGCATCGGCGAGGCGCTCAGCGAGCGCCTCGTCTACGACGAGAGCGGCCAGCTCGCGACGGGCACCCTGATGGACTACGCGCTGCCGGTGGCCGGCGGGCTGCCGTGCTTCACCATCGGCCATCTGGAGACGCCGTCGCCGCTGACTCCCGGCGGCTACAAGGGCATGGGCGAGGGCGGCACGATCGGCGCGCCCGCCGCCATCGCCAACGCGGTGGCGGACGCGATGAAGCCGCTCGGCGTGACGATCACCACGCTGCCGATCCTGCCCGCCGCCCTCTGGGGCGATCGTGGACGTTAAGGCCGCCGCGCCCGGCCGCCTCCGGGCGCGCGTGGGGCTGGTCCTCGTGCTCGCGCTGGCCGCGGCGCTGCGGCTCTGGCGCCTCGACCAGAACGGGTTCGACAACGAGTACTACGCGGCGGCGGTGCGCAGCATGATGGGCGGCTGGCACGCGTTCTTCTACAACTCGTTCGACCCCGCCGGCTTCGTCTCGGTGGACAAGCCGCCGCTCGCGCTCTGGATCCAGGTGGCGACCGTCAAGATCTTCGGGTTCTCGTCGCTCGCGGTGCTGCTGCCGCAGGTGATCGAGGGGCTGGCCGCGGTGGCGCTGCTCTGCCACCTGGTGGGCCGGCGCTTCGGCGCGGCGGCCGGCCTGCTCGCCGGGCTCTTCCTGGCCCTGAGCCCCATCGCGGTCGCGGTGGACCGCTCGGGCAATACCGATACCGGACTCGTGCTCGTGCTGCTGCTGGCCGCCTGGGCCGTGCTGGTCGCCACCGAACGCGCGAGCCGCGGTCTCCTGCTGCTCGCGATGGCCCTGATCGGGCTCGGGTTCAACGTGAAGATGCTGGCCGCCTTCGTGGTCCTGCCGACCTTCGCGCTCGTCTACTGGCTGGGCGCCGCGCGCCCGTGGCGCCGCCGCCTCGTGGACCTGACCCTGGGCGGCCTGCTGCTCGCCGCGGTGTCGCTGCCGTGGATGATCGCCTACGATCTGACGCCGCCGGCGCGCCGGCCGTTCGTGGGGAGCAGCCCGCGCAACTCGATGATCGACCTGGCCGTCGGCCACAACGGGATCGGCCGGTTCGTGCGGCTCTGGCAGACGGCCCGCGTGGGAGAGGCGCTGAGCCAGACGCCGCGCGCCACGACTGGAGCGGCGCCGGCCTCCGCGGCGGCGTCCGCCTACGGGCGGCTCTTCGTGCGGGCGCCGGTGGGGCCGGGGCGCCTGGCCGACGGCCTGCTCGCGGCCCAGGCCGAGTGGCTCCTTCCACTCGCGCTGGTTCCCGTGGCGATCCTGATCGCGGGCGGCCTCGGGCCGCCGCTCTCGCCGACGCGTCTCGACGTGCTCCTGTGGACCGGATGGGTATTCACCTACGCGGCGGTCTACAGCTACGCGGGCGGCATCTTCCACTTCTACTACATGTCGACGCTCGGGCCGCCCCTGGCCGGGCTCGCCGCGGTGGGCGCGAGCCACGCGTGGGCGCGTTACCGCAGCGGCGGCGCGCCCGCGATGCTGTTGCCGGGGGCGCTGCTCGTCACCGCACTCTGGCAGGTGTACGTGCACTTGGCCGGGCTCCCGGCGATCGCGGAGGACTGGCATCGGCGGCTGCCGATCTGGGCCCTCGGAGCCGCGCTGGTGGCGGCGGTCGCGCTCGTGGCGCTGGCGCTCCGTCCCGGCCTCGCGGCGGCTCCGGCCGGCGCGGCCCTGGGCGTCGGGCTGGCCGCGCTGCTGGTGATGCCGGCGGCGTGGGCGCTCAGCAGCGTGCTGGTGCGCGGGATCGCGGTGATCCCGTCGGCGGACATCGGGCGGCTCGGCGGCCGCTCATTCGGCGTCGAGCCGCGCTGGCGCCTCGCGGAGGCGGACGACCGCCAGGCCCTGATCGCCTTCCTCCGAGCGAACCACCACGGCGAGCGCTTCCTGCTGGCGACGCCGAGCGCGCAGCTCGCCTCCCCGGTTATCATCGCGACGGGCGAGCCGGTCATGGCGATGGGCGGTTTCCACGGACTCGATCCCATCCTGACGCCGGAGCGCCTGGCCCGGCTCGTCGAGGAGCGGCAGGTGCGATTCGTCATGCTGGGGGACCTGTCGATCGCGAGCCGCTTCATGGGCGCCGAGGCGGCCGGGCGCCCGCTCGCCGACTGGGTGCGGGCTCACGGCCGCCCGATCGACCTCGCGCTCTGGAGCGGGCCGGCCGCGGGATTCGGGCGCGGCGCGCGGCGGCAACTCTACGATCTGAATCCGGAGGCGGGCCTGGTTCCGGCCTCCGAAAAGGAGAAGACATGACGAGCCTGAGGCGAGCGGCGATCGGGTTGGCGTTCTGGGCGGGCATCACGGGTGCGGGGGTCGGCGGCGCCGCGGCCACCGAGCTCCGCGTCTTCAGCGCGGGCGCGGTGCGGGCCATCGTCACCGAGCTGGCGCAGGCCTTCCAGCAGGAGACCGGGCATACCGTGACCCTCTCCTTCGGCACGGTCGGCGTCACGCGTGGCAAGCTGGCGAGCGCCGAGCCGGTGGACGTGGTCATCATGACCGACGCGGCCATCGACGACGTGGCCTCGCAGGGCGCGGTGGTTCCGGGCACTCGCGCCGACCTCGCGCGGACGGGCATGGGGCTCGGCGTGCGCGAGGGCGCGCCCCGGCCCGACATCACCACGTCGGAGGCGTTCAAGCAGACCCTGCTCGCCGCCAAGTCGATCGTGTACGTGGATCCCAAGCAGGGCGCCACCAGCGGCATCCATTTCGCGAGCGTGCTGGACCGGCTCGGCATCGCGGAGGCGGTGCGAGGGAAGAGCCAGCTCGTGCCCGGCGGCTATCCGGCCGAGAAGGTCGCGTCCGGTGAGGCCGAGGTGGTGGTGCACCAGATCAGCGAGATCGTGCCGGTGAAGGGCGTGACGCTGGTCGGCCCGCTGCCGCCCGATCTCCAGAAGGTCACCGTCTACTCGGCGGGTCTGGCCGCGCGCAGCGCCGCGCCGGAGACCGCGCGAGCCTTCATCGCGTTCCTGACCCGGCCCGCCTTCAAGGCCAAGTTCGCCGCCGCGGGGCTCGACTACCGGCAGCCCTGACGGCCCGGCCGGGCGGCGCCGTGCTATCGTGCTGACGTGTTCGCCTCGCCCGGCGCCATCGCGTTAAGGCTCGGCCCGCTCGAGATCCGCTGGTACGGCATCCTCATGGCCACCGCGATCCTGGTGGGCTTCTGGATCGCCCACCGGCGCGCGCTCCGGGAGGGGCTGCCCGCCGACGAGATCATCCGCACCGCGCAGTGGGCGGTGGTGGCGGGCCTGGTCGGCGCGCGGCTGTACGAGGTCGTCTTCAACTGGGACTACTACGGCCGGAATTGGGGGAAGATCGTCGCGGTCTGGGAAGGCGGGCTCGCGATGCACGGCGGGCTCATCGTGGGGCCGATCGTCGGCGCGCTGCTCGCGTGGCGATGGGGCGTGCCGGTGCTGCGCTCGCTCGACGTCATCGCGCCCAGCATGATCCTGGGCCAGGCCATCGGCCGCTGGGGGAACTTCTTCAACGAGGAGGCCTTCGGGGCTCCCACCGATCTGCCCTGGAAGCTCTACATCTCGCCGTCGCACCGGCCGCTCGAGTTCCGGCAGGTCGATTTCTTCCACCCCACGTTCCTCTACGAGTCGCTGTGGAACCTGCTCGTGTTCGCGCTGCTCGTGCGGTGGATCCGTCCGCGGATCGGGCGCTATCCGGGCGCGGTCTTCTTCGCCTACATCGGGCTCTACTCGGTGGGCCGGTTCGCGATCGAATCGGTGCGGCTCGACAGCTTCTGGATGGGCCCGTTCCGGGTGGGCCAGCTCGCGAGCGTGGCCGGGGTGCTGGTGGCGGCGGCGGGGATCTGGTGGGCCCTGCGGCGGCCCCCGCTCGACGTGAGGCCGGCGGCCCCCGCTCCGGCGGCGGCTACGGGTAGAGACCGCGGGAGACGTGGGCGTCGGCCACCCGGCTGATGCCCTCCATCAGCGCACCGGTCCGGAGGTCCACGCCGTTCTTCTGGGCGGTGCGCCACACGCTGGTGTACGAGCGCGCCATGATCTCCTGGAGGCGCGCGATGATCTCGCTCTCCTTCCAGAAGTAGTACTGGAGACCCTGCACCCACTCGAAGTACGACACCACCACCCCGCCCGCGTTGCACAGGATATCGGGGATGACGGTCACCCCGCGGTCGCGCAGGATCTCGTCGGCCTCGGGGGTGGTGGGCCCGTTGGCGGCCTCCGCGATGATGTGGGCCTTGATGCGCTCCGCGTTGCGCGCGTGGATCACCGAGTCGACCGCGGCCGGGATCAGCACGTCACAGGGCTGCTCCAGGATCTGCTCGTTGCTGACCGCCTCGGCGCCCGGGAACCCCACCACGCTCCCGGTCTGGGCCAGATGATCCTGGAGCTGCCGGACGTCGAGGCCCGCGGGATTCCACACCCCGCCCTTGACGTCGCTGATGCCCGCGATCGTGCACCCGTCGTTCCACAGCAGGCGCGCGGCCACGCTGCCCACGTTGCCGAATCCCTGGATGACGATCTTCTTGCCCCGCAGCTCCTGGCCCAGGCTCTTCACCGCCTGGTAGAGCACGAACACGATGCCCCGCCCGGTGGCCTCGCGCCGGCCCGCGGAGCCGCCCACGATGATCGGCTTGCCGGTGACCACCCCGGGCACGCTCTTGCCCTGGGTCATCGAGTAGGTGTCCATCATCCACGCCATGGTCTGCTCGTCGGTGCCGAGGTCGGGGGCGGGGATGTCGAGATCCGGGCCGATCATGAGGATGATCTCGGTGGTGTAGCGGCGGGTGAGGTGCTCCAGTTCGCGCGGGGACAGCTCGCGCGGGTTGCAGCGCACCCCGCCCTTGGCCCCGCCGTAGGGCAGGCCCATCAGCGCGCACTTCCAGCTCATGAGCATCGCGAGCGCGGTGACCTCGCCCAGGTTGACCCCGAGGTCGTAGCGCAGACCGCCCTTGGTCGGCCCGAGCGCGGTGTTGTGGTGCACGCGGTAGCCGATGAACACTTCGGTATCGCCGCGATCCATGCGGATCGGCACCGAGACCACGAGGGCGCGGCGCGGGAAGCGCAGGCGCTCGTGGATGTCGGAATCGAGCGCGAGCCGGGCCGCCACGCGATCGAGCTGGGCCAGCGCGGTGCGGTGCAGCTCGGAATCGAACTCGGGCGCGTCCATCATCGATCGATCTCCTGGCGCGGGGCGCCGGCCCTTTGCAGGCGCAGGACGGCGAGGGAGCGCCCCTCGAGCATGTACTGCTCGCCGGTGCGCAGGGCTCGACGCTCCGCCGCGCCATCCCAGTCGCGCGTGTCGAGCACCGGCTCCCAGCTCACGCGGCTCTCGTGGGCGGGCAGCACGAAGGGCACCGGCTCGTGGTGCGCGTTGAGCAGGATGAGGAAGGTGTCGCCGACGATGGGCTCGCCCAGGTCGTCCACCTCCTCGATGGCGTCGCCGGCCAGGCGGAGCCCGAGGCTTCGGCTGAAGCTGTTGTGCCACTCCTCGTCGGTCATCTCCTGCCCGTCGGGGCGGAACCAGGCGAGGTCCTTCACCGCCGAGCCCTGGATCCGCCGGCCCTGGAAGAACATGCGCCGGTGGAAGACCGGGTTGTAGTGCTTGAGCTGGATGAGGCGCCGGGTGAACTCGATCAGCTTCCGCCCGGTCTCGGTGGGCGGCCACTGGAGCCACGAGATCTCGTTGTCCTGGCAGTAGGCGTTGTTGTTGCCCCGCTGGGTGCGGCCCATCTCGTCGCCCCCCACCAGCATGGGAATGCCCTGGGACAGGAAGAGAGTGGCCAGGAAGTTCCGCATCTGCCGCTCGCGGAGGGCGATGACCTTCGGATCGTCGGTGGGACCCTCCACCCCGCAGTTCCACGAGCTGTTGTCGTCGGTGCCGTCCCGGTCGTTCTCGCCGTTGGCCAGGTTGTGCTTGGTGTTGTAGGACACGAGGTCGGCGAGGGTGAAGCCGTCGTGGGCGGTGATGAAGTTGACGCTCGCGTAGGGACGCCGCCCGCCCATCTCGTAGAGGTCGCTGGAGCCGGTGAGCCGGTAGGCGACCTCCGCCACCTGCCCCTCGTCGCCCTTCCAGTAGCGCCGGATGGTGTCGCGGTACTTCCCGTTCCACTCCGTCCACCCCACCGGGAAGTTGCCGACCTGGTAGCCGCCCTGGCCCAGGTCCCAGGGCTCGGCGATGAGCTTGACCTGCGAGATCACCGGATCCTGGTGGATGACGTCGAAGAAGGCGGAGAGCCGGTCCACGTCGTGCAGCTCGCGGGCGAGGGCGGCCGCGAGGTCGAAGCGGAAGCCGTCCACGTGCATCTCGAGCACCCAGTAGCGCAGGCTGTCCATCATGAGCTGGATCGTGCGCGGGTGCCGCATGTTGAGGGTGTTGCCGGTCCCGGTGTAGTCCACGTAGAGGCGCGGATCCTCGGGGGAGAGGCGGTAGTAGGCGTCGTTGTCGATGCCGCGGAAGCAGAGGGTCGGTCCCAGGTGGTTGCCCTCCGCGGTGTGGTTGTACACCACGTCGAGGATCACCTCGATGCCGGCCCGGTGCAGGCGCTTGACCATGGTCTTGAACTCGTCCACCTGCTGGCCCCGGCTGCCCGAGGACGAGTAGCGCGAGTCGGGGGAGAAGAAGCCGATCGAGTTGTAGCCCCAGTAGTTGGTGAACCCGCGATCGGCCTGGTACTTCTCGGTGACCGAGTGGTGGATGGGGAGCAGCTCGACCGCGGTGACCCCGAGCTCGGTCAGGTGCCGCACCGTCGCGTCGCAGGCGAGGCCCGCGTAGGTGCCGCGCAGCTCGGGCGCCACGTCGGGATGGAGCTTGGTGAAGCCCTTGACGTGGACCTCGTAGATCACGGTGCGCGACCAGCGGGTGAGCAGCGGCCGGTCGCCTTCCCAGTCGAACGTCCCGTCCACGACCACGCTCTTGGGCAGGTAGGGCCCACTGTCGCGATCGTGCGGGGTGGCGTCTCCCGCGGGGTCGCCGATGCGGTAGCCGAAGAAGGCGTCCTGCCATTCGAGCGTGCCCGCGATCGCCTTCGCGTAGGGATCGAGCAGCGCCTTGGCCGGGTTGAAGCGATGCCCCTGGGCGGGCTCGTAGGGGCCGTTGACCCGGTACGCGTAGAGCGCGCCGGGGCGGATGCCCGGGACGTAGGCGTGCCAGACCTGGTCGGTGCGCTGCTCGAGCCGGACCTGGCGGATCTCCTTGCCCGGATCGCGCTCGTCGAAGAAGCAGAGCGCGACCGCGGTGGCGTGCTCGCTGAAGAGCGCGAAGTTGACGCCGGCCCCGTCCCAGGTGGCGCCGAGCGGATACGGCCGGCCCGGGCGGGTGCGGGGAGCGTCGGCCATGAGTGGCGCCGCCTCAGGCCGGGATCAGCCAGACGGCGGCGAGCGGCGGCAGGGTCAGCACCACCGAGTGCGGCTGCCCGTGCCAGGGCGTCGGCTCGCTGGCGACGCCGCCCGCATTACCCACGTCGCTCCCGCCGTAGACCGCGGCGTCGGAGTTGACGATCTCGCGATAGAAGCCGGGGCGGGGGACCCCCACCCGGTAACCGCGGCGCACCAGCGGGGTGAAGTTGCACGCGCACAGGAGCAGGCGCTCCTGGTTCCGGGAGAAGCGGCAGAACGTCACGATGCTCTGCTCCCAGTCGCTGCAGTCCATCCACTGGAAGCCGGCCGACTCGAAATCGACCTCGTAGAGAGACGGCTCGTTGCGGTAGATGCCGTTCAGGTCCTTCACGAGCCGCTGGACGCCGCGGTGGTACGGGCCCATGTCGAGCAGCGGCCAGTCCAGCGCGCGGTCGTGGCTCCACTCGTCGGACTGGCCGAACTCGCCGCCCATGAACAGGAGCTTCTTGCCCGGATAGGCCCACATGAACGCGTAGAGCAGGCGCAGGTTCGCGAACCGCTGCCAGTCGTCGCCGGGCATCTTGCGGGCCATCGAGCGCTTGCCGTAGACCACCTCGTCGTGGGAGAGCGGCAGCACGAAGTTCTCCGTCCACGCGTAGAGGAGCCCGAAGGTGAGCTGGTTGTGGTGGTACTTGCGATGCACCGGCTCGTGCTGCATGAACTCGAGGATGTCGTGCATCCAGCCCATGTTCCACTTGAGGTCGAATCCGAGCCCCCCGACGTACGTGGGGCGCGAGACC
>CAMLFJ010000076.1 GCA_946479205.1 uncultured bacterium
AAATGCTCCTCGCAACGGGAGAACTCGCCATCGGGTACTTGCCGCGTGGATTCACCACCGACGTCACCATCTGGATCCTGTGACCCCGGAAGGTCTGCTGAAGCAAGAGCCCGAGACAGGCCAGCGGGAAGAGAGCGGCCAGGATTCCGATCACGCCGGTGATGCCCGCGGCCATCGCGGAGCCGACCCACGCGACGCGCACCGCGCGCGCGCGATCACCCGCGCCGATGCTGGTGCCGACCATGGTGACGAGCCCCGATCCCAGCCCGAAGACGAGCGGGATCTGCAGATACTCGAGGCGCGCGCCCAGGCCGTAGCCGGCCAGCGCGGTCGCCCCGAAGGGCCCGACCAGCGCGGTCAGCACCACCACGGTGAGATTCGTCAGAACCGTATTCAGCGAGCCGGGGGCGCCGACGCGCAAGATCTCCCAGAAGAGCCGGCGCCGGAGACCCTGCCCGTGCAGGGCGGGCCGCACCAGGCTCCGGCCCGAGCCGAGGAATCCGAGCAGCACGAGGCTGCCGAGTGCGAACGAGAGCACGCTCGCGGTGGCCGCGCCCGCGATCCCGAGGCGGGGCAGCGGCCCCCAGCCGAGGATCAGGGCGGGAGAGAGTACCAGGTAGAGCAGCCCGGTCGCCACCATCACGGAAGCGGGCAGCGCCATGTTGCCGCTGCCGCGGATCGCGCTGCTGAGGATATTGAAGAGCCAGTAGGCGATGGCGCCGCCGAAGAGCACGCGGGAGTAGGCCGCCGCGGCGGCCAGGACCTCGTCCGTCCCGCCCATCGCGTGATAGAGCGCGGGGCCGGCCAGCTCGAGGGTGAGGGTGAACGCGCCGCCCATCGCCAGCGCGATGACGACGGCGTGGATCACGAGCGCGTCCGCGTCGGCGCGGCGGCCCGCCCCGAGGGCCCGCGCCACCGCGGAGGCCACCCCGCCGCCCATTCCGCCCGCCGACATCGTCTGCATCAGCATGACGAGCGGGAACACGATCGAGACGCCGGCCAGCGCCGCCGAGCCGAGCCAGCCGACGAAGACCGCGTCGAGCGTGCTGACCACCGCCTGCAGCACCATCACCAGCACGTTGGGGGCGGCCAGCCACAGCAGGGTGCGCGCGACCGGGCCCTCGAGGAGCAGGCGGGTGCGCGGGGACAGGGAGGCGGCGGCGGCAACCGGGGCCGCCGCCGCGACCACCGAGCTCACTAGCGTCCCACCGCTCGCTCGCCCCGGAGCGTCATGCAGGTGCTGGAGGCGCGCGCGACCAGGCGATCCTTCTCGTCCACCACGTCGCACTCGAGCAGCCCCACCGTGAGGCCGCCCTTCACGAGGCGCGCGGTGGCGACCAGCCGGCCCGCCCGCACCGGCTTGAGGAAGTTGATCTTGAGCTCGAGGGTGGTGAACGTCTCCCCCTCGTCGAGACCCGCCGCGTAGGCCATGCCCATCGCCGCGTCCGCGATGTCGCACAGCACGCCGCCGTGCAGCGTGCCCATCGGGTTCAGGTGCCGGGGCCCCGCGTCGAGCGTGACGACCGCGCGGCCGGGATCCACCTCGGTGAGGGTGAAGCCGATCAGGGTCGCGATCGGCGGCGGGGACGCTTCTCCGCGCTGCACCTTCCGGACGAGGTCGAGGGCCTTGGTCATGGTGACTATTAAAATAATAGTCACTTGCTTTCTTGTCAAGGGCCCGACTACACTGAGGACATGGCCAAGCGGTACAACCAGTCCTGCCCGGTGGCGAAGACGCTCGAGGTGATCGGGGACCGCTGGACGCTCCTGGTGGTGCGCGATCTGCTGCGCGGCACCCAGCGCTTCCAGGACCTGCTCGGGAGCCTGCCCGGCATCGCCCCCAATATCCTGTCCGCGCGCCTCAAGCTGATGGAGGAGCACGGGCTGATCCGGCGCGCGCTCTACTCGGACCATCCGCCGCGGGCGGAGTACGCGCTCACCGACCGGGGCCGGGAGCTGGGAATGGTGGTGGGAGCCCTCGCCGCGTGGGGCGGCCGCCACGTGCACCGGGAGACCCAGCTCGTGCACGCCGGGTGCGGGCACCCGGTGTCGGTCGGCTACTACTGCCCCGATTGCAAGGAAGGGGTCCGCGGGACGGACGTCGCGGTCACGCGGGTTCGAGCGCGTCGAGGAAGTCCAGCACCGCGCGGTTGAAGTCCTCCGGCTGATCGCGGTTCCCGAAGTGCCCGGCCGGCGAGAGCAGCACGAAGCGCGACATCTTGATCTTCTTCTCCATCACCCGCATCGGCTCGAGCGAGGGGTCCTCGTCGCCGCAGATCAGCAGCGTCGGCACGCTGATCTCGGGCAGCCGCTCGGTGATGTAGTCCATCTGCAGCAGGGCCCGCAGGGCGTTCGCGTAGCCGATGGGGGTCAGCTTCCGGTAGTAGTCGAAGATCTCCTGGCGGGCCCCCGGGTCCAGCTTGAGCCGGCCCGCCACGTTCGGGTTCGACGCGATCGCGAACTCGGCCATGGCGTCCATCCCGCCCTTGAGCGTCACCTCGATCGACTTCGCGCGCATCACCAGGTTCTCCACCGAGAGGGGCAGGCCCGCCGCGGAGGAGGAGTCCACCACGACCAGGGCCCGCACCCGCTCCGGGTGCGCCAGCGCGAAGCGGGTGGCGATACCCCCGCCGAGCGAGAGGCCGCCCACCACCGCGTGGACCAGGCCGAGGTGGCTCATGAGGTCGCGCAGGTCGAGCACCCAGTGGCCGAAGGTGACCTTGGCCGGATCGGCGGGGCTCTCCGAATGGGCGTGGCCCCGCGGCTCCCAGAGGATCAGCCGATGCCGGGCCGAGAGGGCGTGGATGTTGGGCTGCCACATCCCCGCGTTGCCGCCGATGCCGTAGGCGAGGAGGAGCGGGTCGCCGGTGCCGTGCGACTCGTAGTAGATCCGGACGCCGTCGCTGGTGGTGAAGTGCGCCATGGGCCCCTCCTTCCGGGAGGTTGTGGTACAAGAGGGTCCTATGGAACGGTCGTTCGCCGAGGAAGTCAAGCAGCTCGCTCTCGGAGACGGGCAGGTGCTCCGGGGCGAGGGGATCCTCGCCATCACCAAGGCGCTGCTGCAGGCCGGCGTCTCCTACGTGGGCGGCTACCCCGGGGCCCCGGTCTCGCACCTCCTCGACGTGCTGGCCGACGCCAACGAGTCGCTGCTCGAGCCGATGGGCGTCTACCTGGACGCCTCCGCCAACGAGGCGGCGGCCGCCGCGCTCCTCGGCGCATCCATCAACTACCCGATGCGCGGCGCGGTGACGTGGAAGTCCATCGTGGGCACCAACGTGGCCGCCGACGCGCTGTCGAACCTGGCCTCGGCGGGGGTCATCGGCGGCGCCCTGATCGTGGTCGGCGAGGACTACGGCGCGGGGGCCAGCGTCATCCAGGAGCGCACCCACTCCTTCGCGCTCAAGTCGTCGCTGCCGCTCATCGACCCGCGGCCGACGCTGCAGAACCTCGCGCGCATGGTGGAGGAAGGCTTCGGCCTGTCCGAGGCCTCCAACCTGCCCACCGTGATCAGCCTGCGCATCCGGGCCGCGCACATGCGTGGGAGCCTGGTCTGCCGCGACAACGTGCGGCCGGCGGTCGGGATGAAGACGCGGCTCGCGCGTCATTCCTTCGACTACGGCCGCCTGAGCCACCCGCCGTCCACCTACACGCAGGAGGCGCAGAAGTTCGAGCGGCGCCTGCCCGCGGCGCGGCGCTACGTCGTCGAGCGCGGCCTCAACGAGGTGATCCCGGGCGAGGAGAAGGAGCTCGGCCTCATCCTCCAGGGCGGGCTGACTCCGACCGCGCTGCGGGCGCTCGAGCTCCTGGGGATGGGCGATCCGTTCGGCCGGTCCCGCATCCCGATGCTCGTGCTCAACGTGATCCACCCGCTCGTGCCCGAGCAGCTCGTCTCCTTCCTCGAGGGCAAGCAGCGGGTGCTCGTGCTGGAAGAAGGCATGCCGAGCTTCATCGAGCAGGAGCTGAAGGCCCTGGCCTACGAGCACGGCATCACCACGCGCATCCACGGCAAGGACGTGGTGGCCGCGCAGGGCGAGTACGTGCCCGAGGTGGTGGTGGCCGCGGTCGCGCGCTTCCTGGGCGGCGACGCGGAGCGGCGGCGGCAGGCGCTCACCCTGCACGTGGGGCAGGGACGCGCGCTGCTGCGCGCGCCGCTCCCCAAGCGCCCGCCCGCGTTCTGCACGGGCTGCCCGGAGCGGCCGGTCTTCAGCGCGCTCAAGATCGCCCAGCGCGAGCTCGGCGAGACCCACGTGGCCGCCGACATCGGGTGCCACGCATTCGCCACGCTGCCCCCGTTCAACCAGGGCAACACGATCCTCGGCTACGGGATGAGCCTCGCCTCGGCGAGCGCGGTGGCCCCGAATTTCGACAAGCGCGTGATCTCGATCCTGGGCGACGGCGGCTTCTGGCACTCCGGGCTCACCGCGGGCGTGGCCAACGCGGTCTTCAACAAGCAGGACTCGATCCTGGTGGTGCTCGAGAACTTCTACACCTCGGCCACCGGCCAGCAGGCGAACCCCTCGTCGGGCAAGAACCCGCGCGGGGACACCGTGAAGATGTCCATCGCCGACACCATCCGGAGCCTCGGGGTCTCCTGGATCAAGACCGTGAATCCGTACCGGGTCGGCGACACCCTGAAGGTGGTCAAGGAGGCGATGACCACCGCGGCGGGCGGGCTCAAGGTGATCATCGCGCGCGCGGAGTGCCAGCTCGAGCGCCAGAGGCGCGTCAAGCCCCAGGTGGCGGCGCAGCTCAAGGCAGGAGCGCGGGTCGAGGTGCCGCGATTCGGGGTGGATCCCGACGTGTGCACCGGCGACAAGTCGTGCATGCGATTCAACGGCTGCCCGTCGCTCACCTTGAAGGACAATCCGGATCCGCTGCGCGACGATCCGGTGGCCCACGTGGACGCGACCTGCGTGGGCTGCGGCCTCTGCGGCGAGGTGGCGCACGCCGCGGTGCTGTGCCCGTCGTTCTACGAGACGCGCGTGGTGCACAACCCGGGCGCCGGATCGCGCGCGCTCGACGGGCTGCGGCGCCGGGTCATCGGGTGGCTCCAGCCGGCGTGATGACCGCGCGTCGCCCGGTCTCGATCCTGATCGCCGCGCTCGGCGGACAGGGCGGCGGCGTGCTCACCGAGTGGCTCGTGGGCGCGGCCGGACACGCGGGCTACCCGGCGCAGGCCACCTCGATCCCCGGCGTGGCCCAGCGCACCGGCGCCACCACGTACTACGTCGAGGTGTTTCCCGAGCGGGTGGAGGCGGGCGGCGCCGAGCCGGTCTTCTCCCTCTACCCCACGCCGGGCGACGTGGACGTGATCATCGCCTCGGAGCTGCTCGAGGCGGCCCGCACGATCGAGATGGACTACGCCTCCCCCGGCCGCACCACGCTGGTCGCGAGCACGCACCGGCTCTTCTCGATCGCGGAGAAGTCGGTGCCGGGCGACGGGATCTACCCGAGCGAGGGCCTGGAGGCCGCCGCGCGCAAGCTGAGCCGCCGCTTCGTGGGCTTCGACGCCCTCGCCGAGGCGCGCCGGCACCAGACCGAGGTCAACGCCCTGTTGCTGGGCGCGCTGTCGGCGACCGGCGTCCTGCCCATGACCGCGGCCGACTTCGAGGCCGCGATCCGCGAAGGGGGTGTCGCGGTCGAGCGCAACATCCGCGGTCTCAAGGCGGGCCAGGAGCTGGTGGCGGCCGGCGCGGCAAGCGCGGACGCGCGGCCGGCCGAGCGGCCGTGGGCGGCGGTGAAGGGGGAGCGGGTGGCCGCGCTGGGTCGGCGGGGCGCCGCGTTCCTGGCGCTGGCCACGCGCGCCGAGGCCGAGTTCCCGGAGGCGCTCCATCCGACACTGGGCGAAGCCCTGGCGCGCCTGATCGACTACCAGGACGCACGGTACGCGGAGCTGTTCCTCGAGCGCGTGCGTCGCGTGCGCGCCCTCGACCCGGGCGTGCGGCTGACCCGCGTCTTCGCGCGGCGGCTCGCGGTGTGGATGACCTACGAGGACGCGATTCGCGTGGCCGACCTCAAGACGCGCCGCGGCCGATTCGAGCGCATCCGCCGCGAGAACGGGGCGCCCGCGGGCTCGGTGGTCGTGGTGACCGACTACCTGAAGCCCGATCTCGACGAGCTCTACGGCATCCTGCCCGCCGCGATCGGCGGGCCCATCGCGCGCTGGGCCGAGCGGCGCTGGCCCGACGGGCGGCCGACGATCGGCCAGCACGTCAAGACCACCTCGGTGCTGGGCTTTCTGCGCGTCTGGCTGCTCGCCCGGCTCCGCGGGCTGCGCCCCTCGTCGCTGCGCCGCCAGCGCGAGTTCGCGCTGATGAGCCGCTGGGAGGACGCGGTGCTCGCGGCCGCCGCCCTCGACGAGGGCCTGGCCGTCGAGGTCGCGGAGCTGGCCAATATCGTGAAGGGCTACGGCGAGGTGCGCCGGCGTCTTTCCGGCGCGCTCGAGCGCTTCCTCGACGGCGAGGCGCGTCCCGCCATCGAGGCCGACCGGCGCGCGGGCGCGGGCTTCGCCCGCTCGACCGAGCTCGTGCGGGCGGGCCGCCAGCGTCTCCTCGCCGACGAGAACGCGTCTTCTCTGACCCCTCACGGGAGAGGGTAGGGCCAGAGGGTGAGGGGCTAGCCATGGCCGCCAACGTGCTCGTGACCCGCGACGGCGTCATCGCCACCGTCACGCTCAATCGCCCCGACCGCCGCAACTCGCTGAGCGACGAGATGCTCACCGACCTGGGCGCGGCCTTCGCCGAGCTACGCGACGACACCTCGACCCGCGTCGTCATCGTCACCGGCGCCGCGCCCGTCTTCTCCGCCGGGGCCGATGCGGGGCACGCGAAGGCTGCAACACCGGAGGAGCGCCGCAAGCTCTTTCTCTCGCGCAAATCGCAGTTCCGCCGCCTCTTCGAGCGGTCGAACGCGCTGCTCGAGAACCTCGAGCAGGCCACGATCGCCGCCGTCAACGGCCACGCGGTGGGCGGCGGCTGGGGCCTCGCCCTCGCGTGCGACTTCCGCATCGCGGCCGCGGAGGCGCAGTTCTGGATCCCGGAGGTGGACCTGGGGGTGCCGCTCGGGGTGGGCACCACCACCCGCTTCGTGCGCATGGTCGGCCCGGCGCGGGCCAAGGAGATCATCATGGGTTGCGCGCGCTACTCGGCGGTCGAGGCCCAGGCCTGGGGCCTCGTGAACCGGGTGGTGCCCGGGACCGAGCTGGCCCAGGCCGCGCGCGACTACGCGCAGCTCATGGCGAAGAAGCCGTTCCGCCCGCTCGCCGAGGTCAAGGCCCGCATCAACGCGATCGCGCGCACCGGCATCCCCGAGGTCAACGCGATGACCGAGGGGTTCCTCGACCGCGAGTGAGCGCGGCGGCCCACCGGGCCGACCAGGCGACCAGCGGCAGGAGCTGCTCGATCAGCTCGCGCCCCCTCGGGGTGAGGCCGTAGCCCGCCGCGCCCGCCGACTCCAGGAGCCCGCTCTCCCGCAGCTCGCGCACCCGCTCGTTGAGCACGGTCGGGCTCACGCCGCCGCAGGCCTCCTGGAGCGCGCGAAAGGTCAGCCGGCCCTCCCGCAGCTCCCAGATCACCCGCAGCGTCCAGCGCCGGCCGAGCAGGTCCAGGAGGGCCATGATCGGCCGTCCCGTCCGCGAGCCCCGCACCGGCCGTCCCGGCCTGGGCGTCCCGGCCATCGCGCGCCTCCTCTTGTGCTACTGAATACGTAGCGGTAGGATGTCTGCTACTGAAACGATAGCACAGAGGCCAGGAGGATCGACGCCATGACCCACGCCCGCATCGTCCCCCTCGAGTCCCCGTACTCGCCGGCGGTCCAGGAAGCGCTCGACCGCATCATGCCGCCGGGCGTCCCGCCGCTCGCCCTGTTCCGCACCCTCGCGGTCAACGAGCGCGTCTTCCTGCGCGTGATGGCGGGCGGCCTGCTGGACCGGGGCTCCATCGGCCTGCGCGAGCGGGAGATCGTCATCGACCGGACGTGCGCCCGCTGCGGCTCCGAGTACGAGTGGGGCGTCCACGTGGCCTTCTTCGCGGAGCGGGTCGGGCTGACCGCGGCCCAGGTCGCCGCCACCTGCGCGCCCGAGCCGGCGGCGGGCGCGTTCCCGGAGCGCGAGCGCCTGCTCCTCCGCCTGGTGGACGCGCTCCACGACCGGGCCCGGGTGGACGATGCGCTCTGGGCCGCCCTGCGCGCGCACTGGACCGACGCGCAGCTCGTCGAGCTGATCGCGCTGGCCGGGTTCTATCACCTGATCTCGTTCGTCACCAACGCGCTCAGGATTCCCCCCGAGCCCTACGGCGCGCGGTTCCCGCGGCCGGACGGGGCGGACGGAGCCGGTGATGGACGTTCTCGCCCCGCGTCTCCTTCAGGAGGAGACTGATCGCGGCGGCGGCCAGCACGAAGAGCACGCAGATCGCGAAGGCGCCCCGATAGGCCGCCACCGGGTACACCCGGGCGCCCTCGACCACCGCCCCGGTCCACCGCGCGTCGAGCACCGCGCCCACCGGTCCCTGGGTGAGCGCGGCCCCCACGAAGCCGCCCAGGTTGGTCACCGCCACCGCGCTGCCCGCGAGCCCGGGCGGATTCACCTCGGCGCCCATCGGCCAGGTGAGCACGAAGGCGCCGCCCATGATCCCGATGCACACGAAGAGGGCGCAGACGCCGGGCAGCGGCAGGGTGCCGAGGGTCAGCACGAAGGCGAGCCACACCACGAACTGCCCGGAGACCAGGACGATGTAGGGAAGCTTCCGACGGTGCAGGACGCGGTCGGAGAGGTAGCCGGTGAGCGGAGCGGAGACGAGGAGCGCGAGCGAGGGCAGCGAGGCGTAGAGCGCGGCCTTAGTGGTGGGGAGGCCGTAGACGTCACGGAGGAACGGCACGCTCCACAGGAAGAAGTTGCCCAGCGCCGCGTAGAGGAAGAAGAAGCAGAGGAAGGGCGGCCAGGTATGCGGATTGCGCAGGACCTGGGCCGTTCCGGTCAGGGCGTCCCGGAGCGACGCGGTGCCCGGCGCGGTGTCGCCGGCGCCGGCGGGCCGGTCGCGGACGACCGCCGCGCAGAGGAATGCGGCGGCGAGCGTCAGCGCCCCGATGACCACGAGGGCCCCGCGCCAGGAGACGCTCACCGCCAGCGCGGCGAGGGGCGCGCTGCCCACGAGCGCGCCGAGGACGCCCACCGTCGCGGTCAGGGCGGACATCATCCCGAACTGCGAGCGTGGGAACCAGTTCGCCGCGATCTTCAGCGCGCCGGTGAAGGTCACGGTCGCGCCCAGGCCCACGAGCAGGCGGCCCGCGAACAGGACCGCGGGGCTGAGCGCGAGGCCCATGGCCAGCGAGCCCAGGCCCATGACCGCCCCGCCCGCCGCGATCACCCAGCGCGGGCCGACGCTGTCGATCAGCACGCCACCGGGGACCATGAAGCCCGCGTAGGAGTAGAAGTACATCGCGGAGAGCAGCCCCACCACCGTGCCGGTGATGTCGAACGCCTGCATGAGCTCCTTGGCCAGGACCCCGGGCGCGGCGCGATGCAGGAAGGCGATGAGGAAGATGAGCGCCGGGATGCCCCACATGAGCCACCGTCCCGGCGCCGGGACGGCGGAATCGGCCCCGGTCACGCGGAGCGCGTCCAGAAGCCGGCGGGATCGCACTCGCGGACGATGGCGAGCTCCGCCGCGGTCGGCGTCGGCGTCGGGCCCACGTCGGGCGCGGTCGCGAGCGTGAATCCGGTGGCGGCCCGGACGCGGTCCACGCTCTGCCCCGGATGATAGGAGGCCAGGTACATCTCGCAGCTCGCGGGATCGAAGCGGAAGACGCCCAGGGTGGTGACCACCGCGACCGCCAACAAGCTGATTGCGGACGTCTGGTTCTCGCGCG
>CAMLFJ010000077.1 GCA_946479205.1 uncultured bacterium
GAGCGCTGGAGATCCTCGCGCGCGGCGCGGGCCCCGCGCGAGCCGGTCTTGGTGGCGAGGAAGAAGTCCTTCCGGTGCCGCGCCATCCACGGCCCGATGCGCAGCTCGGAGTCGCCGTAGCGCGCGGCGGTGTCGATGTGATTCACCCCGTGGGCGAGCAGGACCTCGAGGGCCCGGTCGGCCTCGTCCTGGGTGGCGCGCGCCAGCGCGGCGGCGCCGAAGATCGTGGCGGTGGACTGGTGCCCGGTGCGTCCGAACGGCCGGCGCTCGATCATGGTACGCCTCCGATCACCCTCTCCCCGCTGGGGAGAGGACTAGGGTGAGGGGATTCATGGCGTGAGGGGACTCATCGCCGAGCCGGCCAGCGGCCGCTCGCGCGCAACAGCTCGAACACCCGCGCGGCGGTGACCGGGGGCCGGTCGATCTCGATGCCGAAGTCCGCGAGCGCGTCCTCCACCGCGTTGGCCACCGCGGCGGCGGGGGAGATGACGCCGCTCTCGCCCACGCCCTTGATGCCGAGGGCATTGATCGCGGAGGGGAAGTCCATGTGGATGACCTCGAGCGGCGGCATCTCGTCGGCGCGGGGCAGCGGGTAGTCCATGAGGGTGCCGGTGAGGAGCTGCCCCGTCTCGTCGTAGATGAGCGACTCGCCGAGCGCGCTGCCCAGGCCCTGGGCGATGCCCCCGTGCAGCTGGCCCTCGACGATCACCGGGTTGATCGCCCGGCCGCAGTCGTGCATCGCGGCCAGCTTGAGCAGCCGGATGCTGCACGCCTCCAGATCCACCTCGGCGACGACGCCCTGCACGCCGAAGGCCCACGTGACCGTGTCGGGATAGAAGAAGGCGCAGGCGCTGAGCCCGGGACCGCCCGCCTCGGCGACCGCGCGGCTCCGCACCGCCGCGCGGGCCACCTGGCCCAGGCTCACGCTCTTGCCGGGCACGCCCTTCACCTGCACGCGACCGTCGGCGAGCACGACGTCCTCGGGCGCGCACTCGAAGAGCTCGGCGCCGACGAGGCGCGCCTTGTGAGCCACCTGCATCGCGGTGCGCTGCACCGCGGGCCCGCTCACCGCGGCGACCCGGCTCGCGATCGTGCCCATGCCGTACCCGACCAGGCTGGTGTCGCCGCCCACCACGATCACCGACTCGAGCGGCACCGCGAGCTCGTCGGCCGCGATCTGGGCCAGGGTCGTCTCGTGCCCCTGGCCCTGGGCGCAGACACCCAGGTGCACGAACACGGTGCCGTCCGGATCCACGCGGATGTCCGCGCCCTCGAACGGCCCGATCCCGGTGCCCTCCACGTACGCGCAGAGCCCGAGGCCGATGGGCCGGTTGCTCCCGCGCCGCTTCGCCTGCTCGGCCCGCCAGCCGGTGTAGTCGAGCGCGGCGAGGAGCCGCTCGAAGGCCTCCGGATAATCGGCCGGGTCGTAGGTGATGGGGGCGCCGTCGCGGTAGGTGAGCCCGGTGGGGCTCGGCATCTCGTCGGCGCGGATCAGGTTCCGCCGCCGCAGCTCGGCGGGGTCCATGCCGATCCGGCGCGCCGCGCGATCCAGCAGCCGGTCGAGCACGAAGGCGGCCTCGGGCCGGCCGGCGCCCCGATAGGCGGCCGCGAAGGTCTTGTGGGTGAGGATGTTCCGGCCGACCCCGCGGTAGTTCGGCACGTGGTACGGCCCGGGCAGGTGGTTGATGGTGTTCAGCGTGATGGCCTCGCCGAGCATCGGGGAGGCGCCGTGATCGCGGGTGAACGCGGTGTCGATGGCCACGATGCGGCCGTCGCGCTGGAGCCCGATCCGCACGTCGTGGACCTGGTCGCGATCCCCCGCGGCGGTGAGGCAGTGCTCGCTGCGCGTCTCGGTCCACTTCACCGGGCGTCCGAGGCGCCGGGCCACCACCGGCACCAGGATCTCCTCGGGATAGACGTGGCCCTTCACGCCGAAGCCGCCGCCCACGTCGGGCACGAGCACGCGGATGCGCTCCTCCTGCAGGCCCAACACCGGCGCGATGCCGCTGCGCACCGCGAAGGGCACCTGCGTGGAGGTCCACACCGTGAGGCCGCCCCCGACCGGATCCGGCGCGGCCAGCACCCCGCGCGTCTCGAGTGGCATCCCGGCCACGCGCGGGTAGGCCAGGCGCGCGGCCACGACCACCTCCGCGCCGGCCATCGCGCTCTCGGGATGGCCCTTGGCGCTGGTGGTCACCGAGACCAGGTTGTCGGACCACGCCTCGTTGACGCGCGGGGCACCGGGCGCGGCGGCCGACTCGGGCGACAGCGCGGCGGGCAGGGGCTCGTAGGTCACCGCGACGCGCTCGGCGCCGTCGGCCGCGACGTAGGGGTCGTCGGCGATCACGACCGCGACGATCTCGCCCACGTGGCGCGCCCGCTTCCCCGCCATGATCGGATGCACGTACGGCCGGCTCTTCGGCTCCGGCACCAGCGGCGGCACGTTCGCGGCGGCCAGCTCCGGCAGGTCGTCGAGCGTCCACACCGCGGCCACGCCGGGCAGCGCGCGGGCGGCGCGGCCGTCGATCGACACCACGCGGGCGTGGGCGTGGGGGCTCCGCACCAGGACCGCGTGGAGCAGATCCGGCACGCGCACGTCGTCGAGATAGCGGCCGTGGCCGGCGACGAAGCGGCCGTCTTCCTTCCGCTTCGGTGACGCGCCGACCAGCACGAGGGAAGGGACCGGGAGGCTAGCCGCGGGAGCCCGCGGCGCGGAGGTGCTCGTCGCGGCGGGACTGCAGATCGCCGTCGGCATACGTCATCAGCTCGGGCTTGGCCTTGCCGAGCATCACCTGGAGATAGGCGGGCTCGAGCCCCACGTTGGTGAAGCCGTGGATGACGTTGGCCGGGCAGGAGACGCAGTCCCACGGGCCCAGCACCGTCTCGGCCCGGTTGCCCGCGCCGTCCTCGATGAAGACCAGCATCTTGCCCTCGAGGATGAAGAAGACCTCCTCGACCTCGTGGGTGTGCGCGGCATTGCCCTGGCCGGGCGGGATGAACATGACGGAGAGGGTGAAGTGCTGGGCCGGGATGACCGAGGCGTCGGCCTTGCCGGAGGCGCCCGAGCCGATGAAGCGATGCTGCGCGCGCTTGAAGCCCTCCACGCGCGCGTCGGCGAAGGCGTCCCAGTCGGCGCGGCGATCCGTGAAGCGGGCCACGTGGGTGCGGAGCAGCTCGTCGAGTGCCTGGGCCATGTCGGTGTCCCTCCCGGGGGCTTCAGTCTAGTCGTACCGCATCGGGGCCGCAAGACGCGCGCGCCTTGCGTCCGATCGACCCTTCCGCTACGATCCGCGACGGACCGCTCTCCAAGGAGGCCCGCATGGGCAAGATCGTCTTCGCCGGCGCCATGTCCCACGTCCTCGATCCCGATTACTACCAGCGCGCCTGCGGTGACGAGGGGCGCCGCAAGACCGTCGAGTGCATGACCGAGATCGCCCGCATGGGCGAGCGGTTCACCGCGACGCGGCCCGACGCGCTGATCGTGGTGGCCGACGACCACCTGAACGCGTTCTCGTTCAACGCGGTGCCCGCGCTCTGCGTGCGCATCGGCCGCACCGTGCAGCGGATGAAGCAGGACCACGCCGAGGCCTTCGACGCGGTGCTCGACCACATGCCGGAGGAGTACCCGCTGCACGAGGACCTGGCCAACCAGATCCTCGCCAAGGGGATGGACGCGGGGTTCGACCTCGCCATGTCCTGGGAGGCGCCGGTGGACCACGCCTTCCTGAGCCCGGTGAACACGATGCACGGCACGCGGCCCATCCCGCCGCTCGTGCCGATCTGGGTGAACTCGTTCGTGGCCCCCCAGCCGACGCCGAAGCGCTGCTTCGATTTCGGCCGGCATCTTGCCAGAGTTGTCGCGGGTTCTCCGTGGAACGTGGGCATCATCGCCACCGGCGGGCTCTCCCACTTCCCCGAGCTGTCCCTGCCGCGGGTCGGCGAGACCGACACCGTCTTCGACCGCAAGCTGATCCACTGGATGGAGGCGGGCGAGCACGAGCCGCTGCGCAACCTGGGGGTGGACGAGCTGCACAAGACGGGCGAGCACGAGTTCCTGAACTGGATGGTGCTGCTGGGGGCGGTGACGCCCGCCCGCGCCCAGGTGCGCTACTTCGGCGAGCTGCCGCGGATCAACCTGGCCGCCGTCGAGTGGAGCCTCTCGTGAGCCGCTACGCGGTGAACAGCCTGCTCTACCGACTCAAGAAGGACCCGGACTACCGGGCGCGCTTCGAGGCCGACGCGCGCGCGGCCCTGGCCGGGCTCGATCTCACCGAGGCCGAGCGCGCCGCCTTCGTGGCGCGCGACATGCGAAAGATCAACGAGCTCGGCGGCTACCTCCATCTCGTGATGTCGGTCCCCGGCCTCGCGGCCCACTGAGGAGGCGACATGAAGCTCGTACGCTACGGCCGGGCCGGGGCCGAGAAGCCCGGGCTGATCGACGCGGAGGGGAAGCTGCGGGATCTCTCCCGGATCGTCCGGGACATCACCCCGGAGACGCTCACCCCCGCCGGGCTCCAGCGGCTACGCGCCGCGAAGCCGGCGCGGATGCCGCTCGTCACCGGCAAGCCGCGGCTCGGCTGCCCGCTGGCCGGGATCGGCAAGATCGTCTGCATCGGGCTGAACTACACCGATCACGCGGAAGAGGTGAAGATGGCGCTCCCGAAGGAGCCCACGATCTTCATCAAGGCCAACAGCGCGATCAGCGGGCCGGGCGACCCGATCGCGCGCCCGCGCGGCGCGGTGAAGCTCGACTACGAGGTGGAGCTGGTGGCGGTGATCGGCCGCGCCGCCCTCAACGTGGCGGAGGGGAGCGCCCTCCGGTACGTGGCCGCCTACTGCCTGATGAACGACGTCTCCGAGCGCGAGTTCCAGATGGAGCACGGGGGCGGGACCACCAAGGGCAAGAGCTGTGACAGCTTCGCGCCCATCGGGCCCTGGCTCGTCACCGCCGACGAGATCGCCGATCCGCAGGCGCTGGGTCTCTGGACCACCGTCAACGGCGAGCGGCGGCAGCAGGGCAGCACGCGGGACATGGTCTTCCCGGTGCGCCAGCTCGTGTCCTACGTCAGCCGCTTCATGTCGTTCCAGCCGGGCGACCTGCTCTCGACCGGCACGCCCGCCGGCGTGGGCCACGGGGCCCGGCCGCCCCGCTACCTCGACGACGGCGACGTGGTCGCGATGGGGATCGACGGCCTCGGAACCCAGCAGCACCGGGTGGTCGCCCCGCGCTCGTGATCCTCGTCGAGCACGGCACCATCATCACGGTGGATGCCGGGCGGCGGATCCTCACCGACGGCTCCGTCCTGATCGACGAGGGCCTGATCGTCCAGGTCGGGCCCGCCCACGAGATCCGCCCGCCGCGGGTGCCCGACCGGGTGATCGACGCGCGCCGGATGGTGGTGACCCCCGGCTTCGTGGACACCCACGTGCATCTCTCCGAGCACCTCAACCGGGGCCTGCTCCTCGACGACATCCCGGTGGATCGCTACCTGCCGGACTGGCTGATCCCGCTCTACTCGGTCATGACCGCGGAGGACGAGGAGCACGCGGCGCTCCTGGCCGGCATCGAGATGATCCGCACCGGCACCACCACCTTCTGCGAGGCGGGCACCCTCTTCGAGCCCGCCGCGGTGGCGGGGGCGATGGAGCGTCTCGGCATGCGGGCGATCCTCGGGCGCTGGACCTGGGATCTCGAGTCGGGGCCGGCGCGCATGCGCCAGAGCACGCGGGAGGCCCTGCGCCTGAACGAGGCGATGCTCGAGCAGGTGAACGGCCCCGGTCGGGAAGATCGGCTCGTGTCCGCGTGGCCGCTCCTGCTGGGCTTCGGCACCTGCTCCGAGGCGCTGATCCGCGGAGCCAAGGCGCTGGCCGACCGCCACGGGGTCGGGTGGGGGATGATGCACCTGGCCTCGCATCCCTCGCGGAAGACGCGGGACAACCTGCCGCTGGCCACGCTCGAGGACTGGGGCGTGCTCGGGCCGAACGCGAAGCTCTCGCACATGGTGTACCTGGACGAGGCGGACATCGTCTTGCTCGCGCGGCGGGGGGTGAAGATCAGCCACTGCCCCACCGCGGGGCTCAAGCACACTAAGGGGCTGGCCGCGCACGCGCGCGTGCCCGAGATGCTGGCGAGCGGGGTGTGCGTCTCGCTGGGCGGCGACAGCGGCAACGGCTCGAATCACTTCGACATGCTGCGGATGATGTACCTCGTCGCCAACATCTACAAGGACGCGCGCCTCGACGTGACCGTGATGCCCCCCGAGGCGGTGCTGGAGATGGCGACGATCCGCGGCGCGGAGTCGCTGCTCATGGAGCGCCGGATCGGCTCGATCGAGCGCGGCAAGCGCGCCGACCTGGTCTTCTACGACCGCGATCAGCCGGAGTGGCGGCCGCTGCTCAACCCGCTCAACAACCTGGTCTACGCGGCGACCGGATCGAGCGTGCGGAGCGTGATGATCGACGGCCGCCTGGTGCTCGACGACGGCCGCATCACCACGGTGGACGAGCGGGCGATCTAC
This sequence comes from uncultured bacterium, assembly GCA_946479205.1. The sequence goes on from CAMLFJ010000077.1 coordinate 6,519, forward strand.
GACCGGGTGGAGGTGCTGGCGCGGGAGCAGGTGCGGCGGGCCGGGCTCACCATCGAGAGCAAGTGGCCGACTACAGGATGAAGCCCTTCAACCCCTTGCGGGCCAGCGCCTCGCGGGCCGACTCGGCCTGCTCGCGCGAGGCGTAGCCGCCGATCCGCACCACGTAGGGCACCGCGGAGGACTCGATCCGTCGCACGTCGGCGGGATAGCCGTCGCGCTTCACCCGCTCGGCGAGCTGCCCGGCCTGCTTGGCGTTCTTGAAGGCCGCGATCTGGACCGAGAAGGTCCGCCGGGAGGCGGCGGCCGGCGGCGCGGTGACCGCGGGGGGCGCCGGCTTCGTCTCCCGGGAGACGGTGGGGACGATGACGGGCGCGGGCGGCTTGGTTTCCTTCGCGATCACGGAGGTGGCCCTGGGGGATGCGACCGCGGGGGCTGTCGGCTTCGTCTCCTTCGCGATCGGGGCCTTCGGGAGGCTGACCGGCGGCGCGGTCGCGGGCGGCGCTGCGACCGTGGGCGGCTTCGTCTCGACCACCGCGGGGCCCGATGGCTTCGCGGTCACGGTGGCGATGACCGATTCCGGGACCGACTCGCGCTTGGACTGGGGCGGTGGGCCGATGTCGTACCAGCCGAGCCACTGTGGGATCGCGAAGACCAGCACGAAGGTGACGGCGGCGGCCGCGATCCCGATCCACATGCCCCGGAACGGGGAGTCCGACGGCTCTTCCATCTCGTCGTCGGTCTCGTCCTCGAGCCACGCGGGCTCCTCGAGAGTCGGGAACTTCATCTGCGCGTCGCGCTCGTGGGGCCGCAGGTCCTCGCGCGGCAGCTCGCGCTCATCGTGCTCGTCGTGTTCCCGTCGCGTCTCGTGATCGGTCAGCATAGTCTCGGTTTAGCATGGGCCCCACCGCCCTCCGGCAAGAATAAGAGGCCCTCGAGGTGACGCTGCGCGGCAGTGAAAAAAGCTCCCGGTCCCCCCGGGTGCGCCTTGACTCGGCGCATCCGGCGACGTAGCGTTCACCCGTCCCGACGACCCGAACCCGCGAAGGAGGAGATCGCGATGCGCCTCAAGGATCGAGTGGCCCTGGTGACGGGCGCCGGCTCCGGCATCGGCCGGGCCATCGCGCTGCGCTTCGCCCAGGAAGGGGCGCGCGTGATCGTGAACGACCTCACCCAGGAGTCGGCCCAGGCGACGGCGGACGCGATCGCGTCGGGGAGCGAGGCGACGCGGGGGCGGGCGATCGCGGCGGACGTGGCCGACTCGGGGCAGGTGAAGCGGATGTTCGCGGAGGTGGACCGTGACTTTGGCGCGCTCGACATTCTGGTCAACAACGCGGGGATCGCGGAAGGGGCGCCCGGCGATCGGGAGAAGATCCGGGTGCGGTCGGAGGCGCGTCTGGCCGAGCTGATGGGGGGCGGGCCGGTCACCACCCACTGGGACCTCACCCAGGAGATGTCCGACGAGGCCTGGCACCGGATGATCGGCGTGCATCTCAACGGCACCTTCTTCTGCACGCGCGAGGCCCTGCGGCTGATGGCCCGCCAGAACCGCGGCGCGATCATCAACATGTCGAGCGTGGCCGCGCTGATGGGCCTCGAGGCTGCCGTGCACTACAGCGCGGCCAAGGGCGGCATCCTGGCCTTCACTCGCGCGGTCTCGCGCGAGGTGGCCTCACGCGGGATCCGCGTGAACGCGATCTGCCCAGGCTACATCGACACTCCGATGACCCGGCCGATGTCGCCCGTGTCGCAGCGCCTGATCATCGCCCGCACCCCGCTCGGCCGCTGGGGCGAGCCGGAGGAGATCGCGGCCACCGCCGCCTTTCTGGCCTCCGACGACGCCTCCTACTTCACGGGCCAATGGCTCTCGCCCAACGGCGGCCTCTTCATCGGCTAGTTGGATCGGGGTCAGGTCTTGCATTACGACATTTCCGCGCGCGGTGTATCTCTGACCGCGATGAAAATGTCGTAATGCAAGACCTGACCCCAGTCTAAGCGCCCAGCCTAACGCGCGACGCGGACTATCGCGGAGCGGGCGAGCGCGTCGGCGCGGTCGTTGAGGGGGTCGCCGCTGTGGCCCGCGACCTTGTGCCAGGTGACCTCGTGGTGCTCGAGGGCCAGGGCGATCAGCGGCTCCCAGAGGTCGCGATTGTCCACCGGCTTCTTCTGGGAGTTGATCCAGCCGTTCTTCCGCCAGCGCTCGTACCACCGGTCGCGAAAGCAGTTGATCACGTACGCGCTGTCGCTGTAGATGGTGACGCGCCGCCGGCCCGCGAGCGAGCGGAGGCCTTCCAGCGGGGCGGTCAACTCCATGCGCTGGTTGGTGGTCGGGTTCTCGCCGCCCGAGAGCTCGAGCTCCCGGCCGTCCTCGATGAGGAGAGCGCCCCAGCCACCCGGCCCGGGATTGCCCGAGCAGGCGCCGTCCGTGTACATGACGATCGGGGATTTCGCGGAGGCCATTGGGTCGGCCCCTCACCCTACCCTCTCCCCGTAGGGAGAGGGAATTCGAGAACCCTCGCCCCCGCAGGGGGAGAGGGCAGGGTGAGGGGGAACTCTACGAGGGCCAGTAGAGGTAGCGGCCGCAGGACTCGCAGGGGATCAGCGAGGCCTGCGCGCGAAGCTCCTGCAGGCGCTGGGGCGTGATCGTCATGCGGCAGGCCCCGCAGAAATTGGGCCGGGTCACCGGTACGAGGGCCAGGCCGCCGCGGGCGCGGAGGATCCGGTCGTAGTCGGCCAGGATGGGACCGGGGAGCTGACCGGCCAGCTCCTTGCGCTCGGTCCGGACCCCGGCCAGCTCGGTCTCGACGACGCGGAGCCGCTCCTTGGCGGTGGCCTCCTGGCTGCGGCCCTCGGTCTCGCGCCGCTTGAAGTGCGCCTCCGCCTCGCGGATGTCGCCGGAGAGCCGCTCCTGGGCCTCCATGAGGACCAGGACCTCTTCCTCCATCTTGGCCTTTTCCTGCTTGATGTCTTCGATCTCGATCAGGACCGCGGAGTATTCCTTGTTGGTCTTGACCTCGTAGAGGCGGGCTTCGTTCTTGCTGCGCTTGGCCTGGACGACCTCCAGGTCCTTTTCCTTGGCGCGCTGGTCCTTGCGGGCCGCGTCGAGCCGCGCCTTGGCCTGCTCGACCTGCTTCTTGGCGTCGTCGACGTCGGCATGGATGGCGGCGATCTCCTTCGGGAGCCGCGCCGCGTCCGCCTCGAGGGCGGCAATGCGCGAGTCGATCGCCTGCAGACTGATCAGTGTCTGGAGCTTCTGGTCCAATGACCCCCCTCAAGCATTTC
>CAMLFJ010000078.1 GCA_946479205.1 uncultured bacterium
CCGAGGAGCTGCTTGAACACCGCGACGAACTCGGCCTGCTCCTGCGGGGTGCGCTCGCGCCAGTGCAGCGCCAGCGAGCGCCGGGACATTTCCTGGAAGTCGAAGAGCCGGTCGGCGATCCGCTGAACTTCGACGCGCCGCTGGTCCTGGGCGATCGGCGCGGCGAGCTGGCCATCCTGCACGATCTGCAGGACCTGCTCGGTGGCCTTCTGCACGACCTGGGTCGGGCTCACTTCGGGTTGGGCGCCGCCGCTTGCCGCGAGCAGGAGCCACATGGCCAGTGCCTTTTGCATGATTCCCTCCGGGGGGCCTTCGCCCGGTGGACCGGGCGACTCCCCGGCCTGGGAGAGAGCATGGCCCGTGCCAGGCGGGATGCCGGGTAAGAGGCCGAATTCATGGTCTCCAGCGGATCGCCGGGTTGACGGCGATTCGTCAGCGGCGGGACGCCCGTCACGAGCCGGACGGGCTCAGGAAACCGCGGCGGCGAGGGTCTCCCGGGTCACGCGCTGCAGCGCGGCCATGTCGAACGGCTTGGTGAGGATGGGCACCGCGAGATCCACGATGAGCCCGGCGTAGTCCGTGTGCTCCGAGGTGCCGGTGATGAAGACGAAGCGGCGCGCCAGCTCGGGCCGGTTCTGCTCCAGCTCCCGGTAGAGGCCGAGCCCGTCGAGGCCGGGCATGCGCAGATCGCTGAGGATGAGGTCGTAGGCCCGGCGGCCGATGCACTCGAGCGCGACGAGGCCGTCCGACGCGGTATCCACGTCGTAGCCATCGCCGGCGAGCACGTCGGTGATGAGCTGCGCGATGATGGGCTCGTCGTCCACCACCAGGATCAGCGGGCGCGACGCGGGAGCGGCCATGCTCCCCGGTACAGCAAGACGCGAGCCAGCCGAATGCGGCCGGGAAATCAGGCGGTTCGGCGCGGCCGCCGGACCGGGTCCACAGAATTCGTCAGGCCCCGGCCGGAAAAGAGCACCGGCGCTACGCGGGCTGGAGGCGCCGACGGGCCGCGATGCCGCGAATGCCGAGCCAGAGGCGGCCGATCCCGACGAGGAGCACGAGCAGCGCCGCGTCCACGAGCGCGTACCACCACCAGTTGTTCAGCTTGAGCCCGAAGTATTCCTTGGCGAGCGTGAGCACGATCAGGTGATGGAGGAAGTAGAGCATCAGCGCGGTGCGCCCGAGGATCACCAGCCACTCGGCGGGCAGGCGTCGGACCTCGATCGCGTAGTAGGCGAGGCCCAGCAGGCAGAAGACCGAGCCGAGACACAGGAAGCTCGTGATCCCTCGCGCGATCCAGTGGTTGTTCACGATGAAATCGCGCTTGAAGGCCAGCGAGAGATGGAGCGGCGTGCCGTGGGCCCAGTCCCAGAACGCGAACACGGCCAGGCCGGCGACGCCGGCCGCCGCCATGCGCGCGAGGTAGCGGGCGCGCCGCTCGGGGGTGTCCTGGAGCGCGAAGACCCAGCCCAGGGAGAGGCCGATCCACACGATGGCGAGCCAGGGCCACGGGGCGAACTCGAAGAAGAAGATCCGGCCCAGCGCCTGATGGTCGGGCAGCCAGGCCACGATGTCCTCGTACCGGATCGAGAACAGCGCGAAGAAGCCGAGCGCGAACGCCACCAGGAGATAGCGGGCGGCCCGCCGGTGCAGGACGAGCATCGGGGGCAGGCACGCGATGATGCCGAGCCCGATGGTCTGGAGCACGCCGCCTTCCCAGAACGGCTCGTCGCGGAAGACCACCAGGTTGAGCGCCCAGCCCGCCAGCACGAGCTTCGCGCCGCGCTGGAGGAACTTCATGGCCACCCCGAGGGTGACCGGGGCGCCCGCCTGCCGGCGCGGCGCGAACGACAGCGGCAGGCAGAAGCCGACCAGGAACAGGAAGAGCGGCGCGCCCACCGCCATGGTCGCGTAGATCATGTTGTAGCGCGGCCAGCCCATGGCGCCGTCCTGCCACCACCGGCCGGTGTGGTTCGCGATCATGAGGATCAGGGCGAAGCCCCGGACCGCGTCCAGGAACCGCAGCCGGTCCGTGGACCCGCGCCCGCCCGAGACCGGTGCCGCCGTACCGCCCATGCCCGCCTGCTTCGTCCCGCTAGCGCGGCTGCCTGACGGGTGTCCGCGGGGAGGCGAAGAACAACGGGCGATTCATCCGGCCGACCGGCACTTCCACCAGCGCCGGGCGGTCCTTGTCGATGGCCTCACGCACGAGGCGGCCGACGTCGGTCGGCTCCTTGGCGCGCAGGCCGAGCACCCCGAAGGCCTCGGCCAGCTTCATGAAGTCGGGGTTCTTGAGCTCGGCCCCGTACTGGCCGCCCCAGGACTCGTCGAGATCGCGCGCCACGTTGCCGTACGAGCTGTCGTTGAAGACCACCGCGACCACGTTGATGCCGTGGCGGGCGGCGGTGGAGAGCTCCTGCGCGTTGAAGAGGAAGCCGCCGTCGCCGGAGACCGAGACCACCGGGCGATCCGGACGGGCGACCTTGGCCCCGAGCGCGACCGGGTAGGCGTAGCCGAGGTTGCCGGAGTAGGACGAGGAGAGATACGTGCGCGGCTCGTAGACCGGCCAGAACGGCCGCGAGTAGTAGCCGATCTGGGTCATGCCCGCCACCAGGATCGCGTTCTCGGGCGTCGCCGCGCGGAGCGACGTGATGATGGAGGCGTTGGGCTCCATCGTGTTGTCGGCCGCGATCCGGGCCCGGAGCGCCTCGTGCGCCGCCTTGCGCGAGGCCCGGGGCGGCGACGCCGCGCGCAGGCGCTCGAGGAGCGCTTCCAGCGTGGCCCGCGCGTCGCCGACCAGGCCGAGCGTGTCCTTGTGGTTGCGCCCGATCTCCCGCTCGTCCGCGTCGATCTGGACGATGCGCGTGCCCGGCTTGAAGGTCACGAGGGCCAGCCGCGTGCCGACCGCGAGCACCACGTCCGCGGCGTGGACGTGGTTGCGCAGCGGCGAGTCGCGCCAGTAGGCGGCGCCGAGCGAGAGCGCGTTGTGATCGCTCACCGCGCCCTTGCCCTCGGCGGACTGGGCCACCCCCGCCTGCAGGTGCTCGGCCACCGCGGCGAGCGCGTCGTGGGCGCCCGAGAGGTGGACGCCGCCGCCCGCGTAGATCAGCGGCGCGCGTGCGCCGAGCAGCAGCTCGGCGGCCCGGTCCACGTCGCGCGCGGCCGCGGCGGGGCGGGGCACCTCGGCGGGAGGCAGCAGCTCGACGAGGCCCTCGTCCTCCATTGTCTCGGGCGGCATCTCGATCTCGACCGGCCGCGGCCGGCCCGAGCGGAGCTGGACGGCCGCCTCGCGCACCGCGGCCGGGACGTCGGCGACCTGGAGCACGCGCTTGCGCCACTTCGTGACCGGCGCGATGCAGTCGAGCTGGTCGTTGACCTCGTGGAGCAGGCCGATGTCCTTGCCGATGCTGTCGCGCGGGATCTGGCCGGAGAGGATCAGCACCGGCGAGGAGGCCGAGTAGGCGGTGGAGAGGCCGGACATCGCGTTGAGGAGTCCCGGCCCCGGCACGACCAGCGCGGTGCCGAAGCGGCCGCCCGCGCGCGCGTAGCCGTCGGCCATGAAGGTGGTGGCCTGCTCGTGGCGCGTGGTGATGAAGCGGATGCGCGGCTCGTTGCGCAGCGCCGCCATCACCCCGTAGAGCTGCACGCCGGGCAGCCCGAAGATCACCCGGACCCCTTCGGTGTAGAGGGAGCGCACCAACGCTTCGCCGCCGGTCATCGGGGTCGCGGTCATCTCTCGTCTCTCCTGTCGTCTCCGCCTCAGGGCGCCTGCACGGCGCCGGCCTGGGCGAGGTCGTCGATCTCGCGGTCCTTGTAGCCGAGCAATCCGGTGAGGACGGCGCGGGTGTGCTCGCCGACCCGGTAGGGCGCGGGCCCCGCCGGCGTGACCGCGCGGCCGTCGAGCTGGAACGGCGCGGCGGTGACGCGGACTTCACCGCGGGCCGGGTGCGGCACGGTGGGGAAGGCGCCGCGCGCCTGCAGGTGCGGATGCGCGGCGACCTCCTCGGGCATCAGCACCGCGGCGGCGGGAATGCGCGCGCCGCGGAGCGCGTCGAGCGCCTCGTCCACGGTGGCGAAGCGCGCGAGCCACTCACCGATGATGTCGCGCAGCGCGGACCAGTTGCGCCGGCGCTGGTCCGGCGTCGCGAAGCGCGGGTCCGCGGCCAGGTCGGGCCGGCCGAGCAGGGCCTGCAGGCGCGGCCACAGCGCGGCGGCCCCGCCGGTCTGGAGCGCGAGATGCCGGCCGCCCACCGCGAAGACCCCCATCGCGGGGCGCGGGGAGCCCTGCGCCTCGCCGCCGTTCAGCACCGCCGCGTAGGAGACGTCGTCCGCCGCGATCAGGGCCTCCAGCATCGAGACGTCGAGGTAGGCGCCCTGGCCGGTGCGATCGCGGCGTCTGAGCGCGGCCAGGATGGCGCCGAAGGCGTGCGTGCCCGCGAGCACGTCGGCGGCCTGGAGATTCGACGCGCGGGGGGAGAGCTGATCGCCCTGGTCGAGGTGCATCATGCCGGAGGCCGCGTTGATGATGTGGGCGAAGGCCTGGCGCTCGCGCCAGGGGCCGGTCTGGCCGAAGCCGGAGATCGAGCAGTAGACGAGATCGGGCTTGATCGCAGCCATCGCGGGATAGCCCAGGCCGAGCTTCTCGACGACGCCGGGGGCGAAGTTCTCCACGAAGACGTCGGCCACGCGGCAGAGATCGGTGATGACCCCGCGGCCCTGCGGGTGGCTCAGGTCCACCGCGACGCTCTCCTTGCCCACGTTGATGCGGATGAAGTAGGTGGACTGGTCGGCGCGGCCCGGCTCGATCTGGAGGTGGTTCTTCCGCATGTCGTCGCCCTCGCCGGGCCGCTCGATCTTGACCACGCGCGCGCCCAGGTCGGCGAGCAGGCGGGTGCAGTAGGGGCCGGCGAGCACGCGGGTGAGATCGAGGACTACCAGATCGGACAGGGGCAGATCGGACAGGGGGAGGTCGGAGAGCGGGCCGGACGCGTCGCGCACCGGGCGAGTATAGCGCGGTGATTGACGGGGCGCACCTGCCCCCCTAGACTCGGCGCATGCGACGCAATCGACTCCGGGAGCTGCTGCGGGCGGGACGGCCCACGCTGGGCACGCACATCCACTCGGCGTGGCCGGCGGTGGTGGAGCTGGCCGGCCACGCGGGGGTCTTCGACTACGTGGAGTTCGCGGGCGAGTACGCGCCCTACGATCTCTTCGCGCTCGAGAACCTCGGGCGGGCGGTGAACACCTTCGACCACATGTCGGCCATGTTCAAGGTCGAGCAGCAGCCCCGCACCTACCTGGCGGTGCGGGCCATCGGCTCCGGCATCCAGAACGTGCTCTTCGCCGATCCGCGCACGCCCGACGACGTGCGCGAGTGCGTGCGGAGCGTGCGCGCGGAGACGCCCGAGGCGGGCGGCATCCACGGGGTGGGCATGCGCCGCGACGTCGGCTACGTGATGGACGTGGGCTCGCCCGCCTTCGTGCAGGCCCTCGACGACGCGGTGGTGGCGGTGATGATCGAGAAGGCCTCCGCGGTGGAGAACCTGGAGGCGATGCTCTCGGTGAAGGGGGTGGACATGGTGCAGTTCGGGCCCGCCGACTACTCGATGAGCATCGGCCTGCCGGGCCAGTGGAATCACGCGCGCGTGATCGAGGCGGAGCGGCACGTGATCAAGACCGCGCTCCGGCTCGGGATCGCCCCGCGGGCCGAGATCTCGCACCCGAACGAGGCCAAGGCCTATCTCGATCAGGGCGTCCGGCACTTCTGCATGGGCTGGGACGTGAGCGTGCTCTTCGACTACTTCAAGACCGAGGGCGGCGCCCTGCGCGACCTGCTGGGCGCGGGCTAGCCCACGGGCCCGCCGCCCATGGCGCCCCGTCCGGCGCGCGCCGCGGCCGCCGGTGTCCTCCTGCCGCTGCTCCTGGGGACCCTCGTGGCCCTGCTCGCGGGCGGCTGCGGCGAGCGGCCCGGCGCGGGCGCGCCGATCACGCTGGTGTTCAAGCACGCCAAGATCCTGGGGCCCGCCGACCCGGTGCCCGGGCTGCTCCGGCGCTTCGAGGCGGATCACCCCGGGGTGCGCGTGCAGAGCGAGGCGCTCACCTGGAGCTCGGACGAGCAGCACCAGTTCTACGTCATCAACCTGGAGGGCGGCAGCCCACCCTTCGACGTGATGATGCTCGACGTGATCTGGGTGCCCGAGTTCGCGCGCGCGGGCTGGATCCTGGATCTCACCCCGTCGGTCGCCCCCGCCGAGCGCGACGCCCACTTCCCGAGCGCGATCGAGCCCGCGATGCAGGACGGGCGGCTCTGGGCGCTGCCCTGGTTCATGAACGTCGGCCTGCTCTACTACCGCGCCGATCTTCTCGCGAAGTACGGCTTCCGCGCGCCCGAGACCTACGACGAGCTGATCGAACAGGTGCGGCGGATCCGCGCGGGGGAGCGCGATCCGACGCTCGACGGCTACCTCTGGCAGGGCAAGCAATACGAGGGCGGCCTCGTCAACGTGCTGGAGGCGCTCTGGGCCAACGGAGCCCGGCTGCTCGACGAGACGGGACGGCCGTTCCCGGAGCCCGAGCGCGCCCGCGAGGCGCTCGCCTTCCTGCGTGGCCTCATCGAGAGCGGGGTGAGCCCGGCCTGGGTCACCGCGGGGGACGAGGAGCTGACGCGCCGGCCCTTCGGCGACGGCCGCGCGATCTTCCTGCGGGGCTGGCCCTACGCGCTCGACCTGTTCGAGCTGCCGGACTCGCGCGTGCGCGGCAAGGTGGGGGTGGCGCCGCTGCCGCGCCTGCGCCACGGGCCGGTCGGCGCGGCCTCGACGGGGGGCGCGCACCTCGCGGTGAGCGCGCGCACGCGGCACGCGGCCCTCGCGGTGGAGCTCGCGCGCTTTCTCACGAGCGAGGCCGCCCAGCGCGCCATGACCGAGGGCGCCGCGCTTCGCCCCTCGCGCCCCGCGCTCTACCGCGACGCCGGGCTGATCGCGCGCGATCCGAGCCTGCCCGCGCTCCACGGGCTGATGCTCCGCGGCCACCCGCGGCCCATCACGCCCTACTACCTGATGCTCTCGACCACGCTCCAGCCCGAGTTCTCCGCGGTGCTGGTCGGCCGCAAGTCCCCCGAGCGCGCGATGCGCGACGCCACCGCCCAGGTCCAGCACCTCCTGCGGTCGGTGACGCCGTGAGCGACCGTCGCCTGGCCTGGCTGCTCCTCAGCCCGGCGCTCCTCGTCCTGGGGGCGCTGACCGTGTATCCCGCACTCTGGGTGCTGTGGCTCGCGCTCCAGTACCGCATCCCGGTGTTCGGCATCTCGCGCTGGGCCGGGCTCGAGCACTTCGCGTTCCTGGCGGTGGACACGCGGTTCTGGAACGCGGCGTGGGTCACCGGCGTGTTCACGGTGGCCTCGGTCGCCCTGGAGGGCGCGCTGGGCCTGGCCATCGCGGTGGCGCTGCGCGGGCAGCGGGGCGGCCGACGCACCGCCCTCGCGCTCCTGCTCCTGGCCTGGGCCCTGCCGTCGGTGGTGACCGCCAAGATGTTCGAGTGGCTCTACCACCCGGCGGGCGGGCTCGTGAATTTTCTGCTGGGTGGCCGCGCCATCAACTGGCTCGGCGATCCGGCCCTCGCTCTGCCGTCCCTCATCCTGGCCGACGTGTGGCGCGCCACCCCGTTCGTGGCGCTGCTGTGCTACGCGCGGCTGCTGACCATCCCGCCCGATCTGTACGAGGCCGCGGAGGTGGACGGCGCCGCGGGGCTCCAGGCCTTCACCCGCATCACGTGGCCACTCGTGCGGCCGATCCTCCTGGTGACCCTGCTCTTCCGCACGCTCGACGCGATCCGCGCCTTCGACATCATGTTCGTGCTGACCGGGGGCGGGCCGGCGGGCAGCACCGAGTCGCTCACGGTCTACGCCTACCGCGCGCTGTTCCAGACGCTCCAGATCGGCTTCGGCTCCGCCATCGGGGTGGTGGTGTTCGCGCTCGTGATGATCGTGGCCGTCCTGTACCTGCGCCTGATCGGCCGCCAGGAGGCGGCGGCGTGAAGGCGTTCCGGCTGCGCGACGGCCTCGTGCTGCTCGCTCTCGCCGCCTATGCGTCGCCCTTCTTCTGGCAGGCGCTCACCTCGGTGCGGCCCGACGCCGAGCTGCTGCCCCTGGCCCGACTCCTGCCGAGCCATCTCACGTGGGTCCACTACGACGTGGTCTTCCGCCAGAGCCTGATGCCGCGGGCCCTCGTCAACAGCCTGGGCATCGCGCTGCTGAGCACATTGCTCGCGGTCGGGCTCGGGGCGCTCGCCGCCTACGCGCTCGCGCGGCTGCCGGTGCGGGGACGCGGCGTGATCCTGATCGCCATGATCGCGGCCACCGCGTTTCCCCAGATCGCCACCGTGAGCCCGCTGTATCTATTGATGCGCGCGCTCGGCCTGCGCGACACGTGGCTGGCCCTCATCCTGGCCAACGGCTCGTTCGCGCTGCCGCTGGTGATCTGGCTGCTCACCGGCTTCATCCGCGAGATCCCGCGCGCGCTCGAGGAGGCGGCCGCGGTGGACGGCGCGGGCCGGCTGGCGATCCTCCGATGGGTCGTGCTCCCGCTCGCCGCGCCGGGCATGGCCTCCGCCGCGCTGCTCGCGTTCCTGTTCTCGTGGAACGAGTTCCTCTTCGCCTACAGCTTCACCGCCAGTGAGGCCAGCCGTACGGTGCCGGTCGCCCTCGCCCTGTTCCCCGGCGTCTTCGAGGTGCCCTGGGGTGACATCGCGGCCGCGTCGCTGCTCGCGAGCCTCCCGCCCATCCTCATCGTGGTGGGCTTCCAGCGCTACCTGGTGCGCGGCCTCCTCGCCGGCGCCCTTCGCGAGTAGCCCCTACGGCTCGGTCACCAGCCCCGGCGTGACCGACGCGCCCGGCAGCACGCGGAACACGTCCGGCGAGATCTTCACCTTCAGCGACCGGCTGCCGCCGCCCAGGATGATCCAGGGCAGGGACATCAGCCCCTCGTCCACGTAGATCGGCAGATCGGCGGGCAGCGCGAACACGGTGACGCCGCCCAGCATCATGCCGGTGAGCGCGCGGGTTTCCTCCGGATCGGCGAACGAGAGGCGGGACACGCCCAGCAGCTTCCGCACCGTGTGGTTGACGTCCACCCGCCGGGTGGCGCGGACCACGCAGGCGCAGTACACCTTCGGCTCCTTCTTGGAGCCGACGACGATCGTGTTGGCCGACTGCTCCATGGGATAGCCGTACTGCGCACAGAACGCGGTGGTGTCCGCGTACTGCGGGTCGATCTCCACCATCTCGTGGGGCAGCCCGAGTCCGTCGAGGACCCGGCGCACCCGCTGCTCGATCTCGTCCGCGGCCATCGGTGATCCCTCCGGCCCGGGAGCATACCGCGACTACGGCTTCGGGTGCGCGCGGAAGAACTCCCAGATGATCGAGGTGGCGCTGAAGTCGCGGCAGACGCGGCCGATGAGTCCCTCCGGCAAGTACTGGGTGCCGCCGGGCCAGGTGTGGCCGCCGCCGTCGAGCCGCACCAGCACCACCTCGCTGCCCTCGCGGCCGCCCGAGTAGGTGAGCCGGAGCCCGCCGCAGTGGTCCTGGCCGGGCGCGGGGAGCCCCGTCGAGCGGGGCTCGGGGGCGGTCCCGTTGAGCCGGGCCCATCGGCGCGCCGCCTCCTCGGTGTCGATGATCCGGCCGCGCCCGAAGGCGATGGCGCCGCCCCGGTACGGCACCAGCGAATCCGTCGTGCCCTGCAGGATGAGCACGGAGACCGGTCGGTCCGGCCGCAGC
>CAMLFJ010000079.1 GCA_946479205.1 uncultured bacterium
GCCTTCTTCGATTGCCCGAGCGGCGCCTCGGGGGACATGATCCTGGGCGCGCTGGTGGACGCGGGCGCGCCGTTCGAGGCGCTCACCCGCGAGCTGGCCGGCCTCGGCGTGGCCGGCTACCGCCTCGAGCGCCGCGAGGTCATCAAGGCGGGCTTCCGGGCCACCAAGGTGGACGTCGCGCTCGGTCACCACGAAGCCGGCCATCGCGGCCTCCGGGAGATCCTCGACATCCTGGAAGGCGGCCGCCTGGCGCCCGCGGTGCGGAACATGGCCTCGCGCGTCTTCCGGCGCCTGGCCGAGGCGGAGGCGCGGGTGCACGGCACCACCCCGGAGCGCGTGCACTTCCACGACGTGGGCGCGGTGGACGCGATCGTGGACGTCACCGGCGCGTGCATCGGCCTCCACCTGCTCGGCGTGGACGCGGTCCACGTGGGCGCGCTGCCGGTCGGCGGGGGGTTCGTGGCGGGCCCGCACGGCCGCATGCCGGTGCCCGGCCCGGCCACCGCCGAGCTGCTCAAGGGCTTCCCCACGCTCGACACCGGCATCCGCCGGGAGCTGGTCACCCCGACCGGGGCGGCCATCCTCACGACCCTGGCGGCCGGGGCGGGGGTGATGCCGGCCATGCGGATCACCGCGGTCGGGTACGGGGCCGGCACGATGGATCTCGAGACGCCCAACGTGCTCCGCCTCTTCGTGGGCGAGGCCTCGGGGGCCCCCGGCCCCGCGCCCGTCGAGACCATCGTCCAGGTCGAGACCACCGTGGACGACATGTCGCCGCAGCTCTACGAGCCCCTGCTGGAGCGGCTCCTCGAGGCCGGGGCGCTGGACGTCTGGCTCACCCCCGTGATCATGAAGCGCAGCCGGCCGGGGGTGGTCCTGACCGCGCTCTGCGAGCCGGCGCGGGTCGCCGACCTCTCGCGGCTGCTATTCGAGGAGTCCTCCACCATCGGCGTCCGCTGGACCGCGTACCAGCGCGCCCGCCTCGAGCGCGAGATGGTCCGGCTCGACACCGCCCACGGGCCGGTGACCTTCAAGGTCTCGCGGCTCGAGGGCCGCGTGGTCACGGTCACGCCCGAGTTCGAGGAAGTGCGGCGCATCGCGCGAGACCGAGGCCTTCCGGTTCGGGAAGTGCTCGAGCAGGCGCGCGTCGAGGGCCGTCGCCTCCTCGCCACCACTTGACAGCGTCCCCGGCCCGGCATACGGTTGGGGGCGCTTTCCCGGCCTCGGACCCTTCACTCAGGAGGTAGCGCGGTGAAAAAGACCGTGTCGATGACGATCAACGGTGCCCCCCAGTCCCACGAAGTAGAGCCGCGGCTGCTGCTCGTGCATTACATCCGGGAGCAGGCGGGCCTGACCGGCACGCACGTCGGGTGCGACACGAGCCAGTGCGGCGCCTGCACGGTGCACGTCAACGGCATGGCGGTGAAGTCGTGCACGCTGCTCGCGGTGCAGTGCGACGGCGCGCAGGTGCTCACCATCGAGGGCCTCGCCAAGGACGGCAAGCTCCACCCGATCCAGGACGGCTTCTGGGAGAAGCACGGGCTGCAGTGCGGCTTCTGCACGCCCGGCATGATCATGTCCGTCCACCAGATGCTCCAGCGGAACCCGCGGCCGACCGAGGCGCAGATCCGCCACGACCTGGAAGGCAATCTCTGTCGCTGCACCGGCTACCACAACATCGTCAAGGCCATCCAGTACGCCGCCGAGAAGATGGCGGGGAAGTGAGGCGGGACCATGGCCACCCCCCGGCTGCTCGGCGCGAGCATCAAACGACGTGAGGATCCCCGGTTCATCACTGGCAAGGGGAACTACACCGACGACCTGAAGCTGCCCGGATTGACCCACGCGTTCTTCGTGCGCAGCCCGCACGCCAACGCGAAGATCCGCAAGATCGACACCGCCAAGGCGTCGAAGGCTCCGGGAGTCGTGGCGATCTTCACCGGCAAGGACATGACGGGGGTGAACTCGCTGCCCTGCGGGTGGCTGCTACCCGAGCTGAAGATCCCGCCGCACATGCCGCTGGCGACCGACGCGGCCCACTACGTCGGCGACCCGGTAGCCATTGTCATCGCGGAGAGCCAGTCGGCGGCCAGCGACGCGGCCGAGATGGTGGTGGTGGACTGGGACGTCCAGCCCTCGGTGACGGATACCGAGAAGGCGGCCGGCAAGGGCTCGCCCCAGATCCACGAGGTGGCCCCGAACAACGAGGCCTTCAAGTGGCAGATCGGGGACGCGGCGGCCACCGAGGCGGCCTTCAAGGCGGCGCCGGTCGTGGTGAAGAAGCGGATCATCAACCAGCGCCTGGTCGCCAATGCCATGGAGCCCCGGGCCTGCGTGGCCCGCTACGATGACTCCACCGGCGACTGGACGCTCTGGGTCACGTCGCAGAACCCCCACGTGCACCGCCTGCTGATGACCGCGTTCGTGCTGGGCATCCCCGAGCACAAGGTGCGGGTGATCGCCCCGGACGTGGGCGGCGGCTTCGGCTCCAAGATCTTCCTCTACAACGAGGAGACGGTCTGCACCTGGGCCACCCGGCAGATCAAGCGGCCGATCCGCTGGACGTCCTCGCGCCGCGAGGCCTTCCAGACCGACGCCCACGGGCGCGACCACGTGACCGACGCCGAGGTCGCGGTGGCCAAGGACGGCAAGTTCCTGGGCCTGCGGGTGAAGACCACCGCCAACCTGGGCGCGTATCTCTCGACGTTCGCCCCGGCGGTGCCGACCTACCTGTACGCCACGCTGCTGAACGGCGTCTACGAGTGGCCGGCCATCCACGCGGAGGTCACCGGCGTCTTCACCAACACCACCCCGGTCGACGCCTACCGCGGGGCCGGGCGGCCCGAAGCCTGCTACCTGCTCGAGCGGATGGTGGACGCGGCCGCGGCCGCGCTCAAGATGGACCCGGTCGACATCCGGAAGAAGAACTTCATCCCGAAGTTCTCCAACGGCTACCAGACCAAGGTCGCCCTGTCCTACGACAGCGGCAACTACCTCGGCGCGCTCGACAAGCTGCTCGGCATGCTCGACTACAAGAAGTTCCGGACCGACCAGGCGGCCGCGCGCGCGCAGGGCCGGCTGATGGGCATCGGCTTCTCGACCTACATCGAGGCGTGCAGCATCGCGCCGTCCAAGGTCGTCGGCTCGCTCGGAGCCCAGGCCGGGCTCTGGGAGTCCGGCAAGGTCCAGGTGCATCCCACCGGCAAGGTCAGCGTGTTCACCGGCTCCCACTCGCACGGGCAGGGGCACGAGACGACGATGGCCCAGATCGTGGCCGATTCCCTCGGCATCCCGATGGACGACATCGAGATCGTGCACGGCGACACCGGCCGGGTGCCGTTCGGCATGGGCACCTACGGCAGCCGCTCGGCCTCGGTGGGCGGCACCGCCATCGTGATGTCGCTCGACAAGATCAAGGAGAAGGGCAAGAAGATCGCCGCGCACCTGCTCGAGGCGAATCCGAAGGACATGGAATACGTGGGCGGCCAGTTCGTGGTGAAGGGCTCGCCCCAGAAGGCGATCCCGTTCGGGCAGGTCGCGCTCACCGCGTACGTCCCGCACAACTATCCGGAGGGCGTGGAGCCGGGGCTCGAGGAGACGAGCTTCTACGATCCGTCCAACTTCTGCTTCCCGTTCGGCGCGCACGCCTGCGTGGTCGAGGTGGATCCGGACACCGGCCACGTGAAGATCCTCCGCTACCTCGCGGTGGACGACGTGGGGAACGTGATCAATCCCATGATCGTGGACGGGATGGTCCACGGGGGCATCGCCCAGGGCGTGGCGCAGGCGCTCTGGGAGGAGGCGGTCTACGACAACGCCTCCGGGCAGCTCGTCAGCGGGAGCATGATGGACTACACGCTCCCCAAGGCGGACATGCTGCCGTTCTACGAGACCGACCGCACCGAGACCCCCACCCCCGTGAACCCGCTCGGAGTCAAGGGCGCGGGTGAGACGGGCACGATCGCCTCGACGCCCGCGGTGGTCAACGCGGTGGTCGACGCCCTGTCGGGGCTCGGCGTGGACCACATCGACGCCATGCCGCTGACGCCCGAGCGGGTCTGGAAGACCGCCCAGGCCGCCAAATCCAGGAAGTAAGGGGAGACGCCGACATGTACCCAGCCCAGT
This sequence comes from uncultured bacterium, assembly GCA_946479205.1. Next base: position 4,126 of record CAMLFJ010000079.1, read on the forward strand.
TCGAGTACCACACGCCCGGCACGGTGAGAGAGGCGCTGGACCTGCTCGGGCGCCACAAGGACGACGCCAAGCTGCTGGCGGGCGGTCACAGCCTGCTGCCGGCCATGAAGCTGCGCCTGGCCCAGCCCAAGCACCTGGTGGATCTCCGGAAGGTTTCCGGTCTCTCCGGGATCAAGGAAGACGGCGGCGCGCTCGTCATCGGGGCGATGACCACCCACTACCAGGTCGAGTCCTCGGCGGTCGTGAAGTCGAAGTGCCCGATGCTCGCGGCGGTGGCCGCCCAGATCGGGGACCCGATGGTGCGCAACATGGGCACGATCGGCGGGAGCCTGGCCCACGCGGACCCGGCCGCCGACTACCCGGCCGCGATCATCGCGCTCGGCGCGGAGATGGTGGCCGAGGGCCCCAAGGGCAAGCGCACGATCAAGGCCGATGACTTCTTCAAGGGCCTGCTCACCACCGCGCTCGCGGAGGACGAGATCCTGACCGAGGTGCGCGTGCCCGCGATGGCGGGCAAGACGGGCGCCGCCTACATGAAGTTCCCCCACCCGGCCTCCCGTTTCGCGGTGGTCGGCGTGGCGGCGGTGCTGAGCGTGGACGGCGGCAAGGTCGGCAAGGCCAGCGTGGCGGTCACCGGCGCGGGCACCAAGGCGGTGCGCGCCAAGGGCGTGGAGGCCGCGATCACCGGCAAGGCCGCCGACGCCGCGTCCATCCAGGCGGCAGCGGAGAAGGCGGCCGAGGGCGTGGACGTCCAGGCCGATCTGCAGGGCTCGGTGGAGTACAAGAGCCACCTGGTGCGGGTCTTCGCCAAGCGCGCGATGGAGGCGGCCGCCGCGGCCGTGAAGTAAGCCGCTCGGGTGAGACGTTTAGTCGACGCGCCCCGCGGGATGGCCTCCGCGGGGCGTCGTTTTTGGGGGAAGCGGTGATCGCGGCGGTCGTTCTCGCCGCCGGCCTCTCGCGCCGGATGGGCCAGGCCAAGCTGCTCATGAAGGTGGGCGGCCGGGCGATCGTGCGGTACGTCGTCGAGAGCGTGCTGGCGGGCGGCGTGGACTCGGTATGGGTCGTGACCGGGCCGGACGTCGAGCCGATCGAGGCGGCCCTGGCCGGCATCGAGGTCCAGATCGCGGTCAACCTCGCGCCCGAGGAGGGCCAGGCCGGCTCGGTGCGCGTGGGCATCGCCGCGCTGCCCGCGTCGGTGGACTGGGCGCTGATCGCGCTCGGCGACCAGCCGCTGCTGGCGCCGGCCATCATTCCGGCGCTCCTGGCCGCCCGCCGCACGAGCCCGAAGCTCATCGTGGCGCCGCGCTACCGGGACGGACAGGGCAACCCGGTCGTGTTCAAGCGCGAGATCTTTCCCGAGCTGCTGCGCCTGACCGGCGACCAGGGCGCGCGGCCCATCATCCAGAAAGAGCCGGCCCGCGTGGAGTGGGTCGATCTCGACCTGCCCATGCCGCCGGACGTGGATACGCCCGACGACTATGAGAAGATCCGGGCGAACCTCCGGGCAGGCAATCACGCGGTGTAGACTGAGAGGGCCATGAGAGCCGAAATCGAGAAGATCCAGCAGATGATGGAGAAGGCCGACTACGTCACGGATCCCGCCATCGCGACGTCGGTGCACCTGGCCATGACGCTCAGGAAGCCGCTCCTGATCGAGGGGCACGCGGGCGTCGGCAAGACCGAGATCGCCAAGGTGATGGCGCGGATGCTCGGCACCAACCTCATCCGCCTGCAGTGCTACGAGGGGCTCGACGCGGCCCAGGCGCTCTACGAGTGGAACTATCCCAAGCAGCTCCTGCACATCAAGCTCGAGGAAGCGACGACCCATACTCTGCGGGAGAAGGAAGCGACCATCTTCTCCGAGCCCTTCCTGATCCGCCGCCCGCTTCTCCAGGCGATCAGCCAGGACGGCAAGCCGCCGGTGCTGCTCATCGACGAAGTCGATCGAAGCGATGAAGAATTCGAAGCGTTCCTTCTCGAGGTGCTCGCCGAGTTCCAGGTGACGATCCCCGAGATCGGCACCATCAAGACCGCGCATCCGCCGTACGTCATCCTCACCTCCAACCGGGTTCGCGAGCTCTCCGACGCGCTCCGGCGCCGCTGTCTCTACCTGTGGATCGACTTCCCGGGGTTCGAGAAGGAAGTCCGCATCGTCACCCGCAAGGTCCCGGGGGTGAACGAGGCGCTCGCCCGCGAGATCTCGCGCTTCATGGAAGGCCTCCGCACCATGCGCCTCTCCAAGGTGCCGGGGGTGGCGGAGAGCCTCGACTGGGCCCAGGCCCTGGCCTCGCTCCACGCCAATCATCTCGACGAGGACCTCGTGCTGGAAACGCTCGGCTGCGTGCTCAAGGACGCCGACGACATCAAGCGCTTCAAGCGAGAGCTGACCTCCAGCGGGCTCAAGCGCTTCGCGGCCGCCGAGGGATAGCATGGCGGGCCCCCGCGACCTCACCACCGCCGTCCTCCGCTTCGGCCACATGCTGCGGGCGGCGGGCCTTCCGCTCACCATCGGCGAGCTGATGGACGGGGTGCGGGCGCTCGAGGTCGTGGACCTGCTGGACCGCCAGGACGTCTACCTGGCGCTGCGGACCACCCTGGTCGCCCGGCGGGAGGAGTTCCCCGCCTTCGACCGCTGCTTCGATGTCTTCTGGCGCTTCCAGGCCGACGAGGGGCAGGGGCTCGACGGCCTGATGAGCCCGACCGACGCCGCCATCCCGGAGGAGCACGCCGGCAACACCGGGGCCGAGGCGGCCCAGAAGAAGGTCTCGGTGGCCCTCGAAGGCTGGGAGGAGCAGGGCGACGACGACGGGGAGCCGCTCGAGGTGCCTGGAGTCAGCGATCGAGAAATCCTCATGGATCAAGACTTTTCGGCCTTCCCGGTTGAGGATCTCGACGAGGTCGCCCGGCTCACGATCCTGATCGCCAAGCGGCTCGCCCGGCGCATCAGCCGGCGCAAGCGCCCGACCCGGCGCGGCGGCATCATCGACATGCGGCGGAGCATGCGCGCCAACCTGATGAAGGGCGAGATCATCGAGCTGCGGAAACGGGAGCGCCGGCGGCGCAAGGTCCGCCTGGTGCTGCTCTGCGACGTCTCGGGCTCGATGGACCTCTACAGCCGATTCCTGCTCCAGTTCCTCTACGCGCTCCAGAACGTCTTCGGCCGGGTGGAGACCTTCACCTTCTCCACGCGACTCACGCGGGTCACCGAGCATCTCAAGGGTGCGTCCTACCGCCAGGCCCTGGCCAAGCTGACCGAGGTGCGGGACTTCTCCGGCGGGACCCGGATCGGAGAATCCTTGCAGGAGTTCAACGCGCGGTGGGGGAACCTGGTCAACCGCCACACGATCGTCGTCGTGCTCTCGGACGGCTGGGACACCGGTGAGCCCGAGACCCTGGCCAACGAGATGCTCGCGATCAAGCGCAAGGCGGGCCGGCTCATCTGGCTCAATCCGCTGCTGGGCAACCCGTCCTACGAGCCCCTGACGCGCGGCATGGCGGCGGCGCTGCCGCTCGTGGACCACTTCGCGGCGGCCCACAGCCTGGCGAGCCTGCGCGAGCTGGCCAGTCATCTCAACCTGAGGTAGCCGACATGACCGAGCTCTCCGAGCAGCTGAACCAGCTCAAGCGGAACGAGTCCAAGGTGACGGTGGCCACCCTCGTCAACACCCGCGGCACCACGCCCCGGAAGGAAGGGGCGAAGATGCTGGTGGGCGAGGGCGGGCGCGTGCTCGGCTCGGTGACCATCGGGGGCTGCGTGGACGCGCAGGTCATCGAGGAGTCGGCCGACGTGCTGGGCAAGAACGCCCCGCGCCTCCTCGAGCTGAACCTGGGCGACGAGGAAGCGTGGGAGATCGGCCTCACCTGCGGCGGCACCATCGAGGTCTTCCTGGAGCCGGTGACGCTCGACGACAAGGACGACACCACGCTGGCCTACTACGAGCGCGCCCGCGTCCACTCCGAGCAGGGCGGGCGCGCGGTGATCGTGACCCGTCTCGATGCGCCGCACAACGGCGCCAAGCTCCTGCTGCTCGACCACGGCAAGCAGGAGGGCACGCTCGGCGATACCTTCCTCGACCAGCGCTTCGCGGCGGAGGCCATGGAGGCCATGGCCTCGGGCAAGTCGCGAACCCTGTTCCTCGAGAACGTGCGCGCCTTCGCGGAGGTCTTCGCGCCGCCCTCGACGCTGGTCGTGGTCGGGGCCAGCCACGTGGCGATGCCCCTGGTCACGCTGGCCAGGACGCTCGGCTTCCGCACCATCGTGGTGGACGGCCGACCGCGCTTCGCCACCAAGGAGCGCTTCCCGGACGTGGACGACCTCCGGATCGGCGTCCCGTCCGAGCTGGTGCAGCAGGTCCCGCTGATCCCGACCACCGCCCTGGTGCTGGTGGCCCACGACTACAAGTACGACCTCCCCGTGCTCAAGCACGCGCTCAGCACGCCGGTGGGCTACATCGGGCTCCTGGGCAGCAGCCGCCGCGGGGCCGCGATCCTGAACCTGCTGCGCGAGGACGGCGTGGCCGAGGACGCGCTGCTGCGCGTGCGGGTCCCGATCGGCCTCGACCTGGGCGCCCAGTCCGCGCCCGAGATCGCGCTGAGCATTCTGGCCGAGGCGCTCGCGACCCATCGCAACGCGACCGGGATGCCGATCTCCGAGAAAGTGCGCCGCGGCCTGAAATAACCTCATGAAAGCCATCGCCATCCAGCTTGCCGGCGCGACCGCCGATGCCCTCGAAGGCCGCATCGCGTGCCACGACGTGCGGGATCAGGCGGGGAAGGTCGCGATCAGCAAGGGGCAGACCCTCGACGCGGCCGCGGCGGCGCGCCTGCTCACCCTGCCGTGGCCGGAGGTGCACCTGCTCGAGCTGGATCCGGGCGACGTGCACGAGGAGCCGGCCGGCTCGCGTCTGGCCGCCGCGGCCTGCGGCGCCGACGTCGAGGTCAAGGGCTATAGCGGCGGGCAGTGGAGCCTGGGCGCGCAACGCCGCGGCCTCGTGAGCGTCAACGCGGCGGAGCTCGCCGCGGTCAATGGGCTCGAAGGCATGTCGGTCTTCACGCTCTACGACCTGCAGCCGGTGGAGGCCGGGGAGGTGGTGGCCCGTGCCAAGATCACCCCGCTGGCCATCCCGGAGCGGCTGGTGAAGGACGCGGAGGCGCGCGCGGGGAGCGCGGGAGGCCTCGTCGCGGTGAAGCCCTTCCAGCCCCGCGTGCTGGCCGCGCTCAGCCGGGAGACCCTGGCGCCGCCGCAGCGCCAGCGCTTCGAGTCGTCCCTGGCCGAGAAGGTGGACTGGTTCGGCTCGCGGCTCCTCCCGGTGCGCTACGCGCCCGGCGACGCGGCGGCGGTGGCCGCCGAGATGGAAAGCCTGCTCGCCGCCGGCGCCGACATCCTGATCGCGGCGGGCGCGGGCTCGCTCGATCCGCTGGATCCGGTCTTCGCGGGGCTCGAGCGCCTGGGCGGCCGCATGATCCGGCACGGCGCCCCGGCCCATCCGGGCAGCCTGCTGTGGATCGCGGAGGTGCGCGGACACCCGGTGCTGGGCATGCCCGCCTGCGGCATGTTCTCGCAGGCCACCACGTTCGACCTGGTGCTTCCGCGCATCCTGGCCGGGCTCCCGACGGGAGCGGCCGAGCTCGCCGCGCTCGGCC
>CAMLFJ010000080.1 GCA_946479205.1 uncultured bacterium
CTCGCTGACCGATCGGATGTACTCGCGGTTGAGCGCCTCGAGCGTCGCCTGGTCGTCGGCCATGGTCAGCACCTCACGAAGTGGGCGGATACGCAGAGCCAGCGTCCGTTCCGCTCCTGCCAGATGTCGGTGTAGCGTCCCCGGCCGTGGCTGCCGTCCGGCCGCGTGTCCTCGAAGCTCGCGTGGATCAGGGCCACGTCGCCCACGCGCTGGATGGAGACCTCGGGCGCGCGGAGGTTCGTGATGGTATGGGGCCGTCCGATGCGGGCCAGGAAGCCCGCCTTGTCCACGAAGGACCCGTCGGGGTTGGTCGCGCGGTAGTCCTCGGCCAGGTGCTCGTCGTACCAGGCCACGTCGGACTTCTCCGCGGCGAGGAGATATCCCCGGTTCAAGGCCTCGAGCGTCTCGAGATCGTCCGCCCTGCTCGCCATCGTCAGTTCCTCCTTCCGTTGTCATTCGAGCAGGGCTATCCTAGGCCCGATGCTGGCACCTAGGAAGAGCCAGTTTGTGAAGAATCGAAGGGGCCAGATGCATCGGCCTCCGAGGGAGGCGACATGCTGCTGAACGTGCGGGAGGCCGGAGGACCCCTCTATCGGCGCGTCTACCTGGCGCTCAAGACCAAGATCCGGGCGGGCGGCCTCGGCCCCGCTACCCGGGTCCCGTCCACGCGCGCGCTGGCGAGGGACCTTGGCGTGTCGCGCAACACCGTGATGCTGGCCTACGAGCAGCTCGCCGCGGAGGGCTACCTGGTGAGCCGCCACCGGGGCGCCACCTCCGTGGCGGGCATGGCCCGGCCGCGGCCTGTCCCGGCGCCCGCTCGCCCCACGGCGGAGCGTCCGGTGGCGGTGTCCGCCTACGCGCGACGCCTGACCGCGCGGCTCGACCTCGCGCCCTCGCGCCCGCCCGGGCCGCGGGCCACGCTCCGCTACGACTTCCGCTACGGCCGACCCGCGGTGGACGAGTTCCCACGCGAGATCTGGCGCCGGCTCTTGGCATCCCACGCGCGCCGCGCCTCCTCCGACGCGCTCGGGTACGGCTCGCCCGCCGGCCACGGCCCGCTGCGCGCGGCGCTCAGCGAATACCTCGGCCGGGCGCGCGGAGTCGTGAGCGACCCGGATCGCATCGTCGTGGTGAACGGGACGCAGCAGGCGCTGGACCTGATCGCGCGCGTGCTGCTCGACCCCGGCGACGGCGCGGTGGTGGAGGAGCCGCACTATCCCGGCGCCACCATTCCCTTCGAGGCGGTGGGCGCCCGCCTCCTGCGCGTGCCGGTGGACGCGGGCGGGCTCGATCCGGCCCGGCTCCCGGCCGCCGCGCAGCGCCCGCGGCTGGCCTACGTGACGCCCTGCCACCAGTTCCCCAGCGGCGTCATCATGCCGCTCGAGCGGCGCCTGGCCCTGCTCCAGTGGGCGTCCCGGGTCGGCGCCTGGGTCGTCGAGGACGACTACGTGAGCGAGTTCCGCTACGAGGGCCGCCCGCTGGAGGCGCTCCAGTCGCTGGACCGCGACGAGCGGGCGATCTACATGGGGTCCTTCTCGAAGACCCTGTTCCCCGCGCTGCGCGTGGGCTATCTCGTGCTGCCGCGCGCCCTGGTGCGCTCCTTCCTCGCCGCCAAGTGGGCCGCGGATCGCTTCTCCGCCCCGCTGTACCAGGAGGCGCTCGCCGAGCTGATCACCAGCGGCCAGTTCGAGCGCTATCTCCGCCGCGCGGGCGCCCGGAACGCGGGGCGCCGGCGGGCCCTCATCGGCGCGCTGCGCGAATGCTTCGGCCGCCGCGTGGAGATCGCGGGCGAGAACACCGGCGTGCACCTGGTGGTGTGGCTGAACGACGTGCCCCCGCGGGAGCTGGACGCCCTCGTCGCGCGGGCGGCCCGGGCCGGGGTAGGGATCTACTCGGTGGCGCCGTCCTACGCCGAGCCGCCCGGGCGCGCGGGCCTCCTCTTCGGCTATGCCGCGCTCACGGAAGGGGACATCCGCGCGGGTGTGCGCCGGCTGGCCGAGCTCGTGTAAGATCGCGGGCACTCATGCACACTGCGCGGCGCGGGCTCGTCGGTCTCATCGCTCTCGTCTTCACGCTCACCCTGCCGCACGCTCCCCGGTCCGAGCCGCCGCCCGCCGCGGCGCAGGGCGCGACGATCACCCGAAACGGTCAGCTCGGCGGCGCCGACTACATGATCCAGGTCCCGGAAGGCTGGCGCGGCGGGCTCGTCGTCTTCGCGCACGGCATCCAGCGCGGTCCGGGCCGGGGCGATGTCCGCATGCTCCCGATCGCGAGCCACGTCCTGGCCCAGGGGCACGCGTGGATCGCATCCGGCTATCGCGAGCGCGAGTATCAGCCCCACCTGTTCATCGAGGACCTCGTCGCGCTCCGCGAGCTGTTCCTGAAGGAGGTCGGGGCGCCGCGCTGGTCGATCATCTACGGCCAGTCCATGGGCGGCCACATCACCGTCGCGTCCCTGGAGCAGCGGCCGGGCCTCTACCAGGGCGGTCTTTCGGAGTGCGGGCTCGTCGACGGCATCGGGATCGCCGATTATCTGATGGCGTACACCGCCGCGGCCGAGCTGATCTCCGGGGTGCCGATCCTCGATGCGCCCGACCGGCTGGCGTTCGGCCCGCTCCTCGAGGGCATCGTGCGGGCGCTCGGCATGCCGGGCTCGTACACCGCGCGCGGGCGGCAGTTCGACAGCGTCGTGAAGTACCTGATGGGCGCCGACCGCGCGGGCAACGACCTGCCCCTGCGCCTCCAGGGGCTCCAGGCGCGGTATCTGCTCAACATCATGCACCGCCCCCGGAACGTCGAGAACGAGCCGAATTTAGGCCTGCGCGCGGCGAGCACCGGCCACGTCAAGTACCGGATCGATCCCGGCCTGGGTCTCACCGAAGACGAGCTCAACGCGCGCGTCCGGCGGATCCACCCCGTGAAGGACGCCCGCTCGCCGGCCGTCAACCCGGTGTACGCGGAGCCGACCGGCCGACTCACGGTGCCGCTCCTCACGCTGCACGAGACCGGTGACGCGTGGGTGCCGCTGAGCCTCGAGCAGTCGTACAAGCGCCGAACCATCGCGGCGGGGACGGACCACCTCCTCGTGCAGCGCGTGGTGCGGGCCCCAAGCCATTGCGGCGTCGACGGGGACACGCGGCGCCAGGCGTTCGACGATCTCGTCGCGTGGATCGAGCGCGGGGTACGGCCGGACGGCGAGGACGTGCTCGCCCCCGATCTCTCACGCGTCGGGCTCAAGTGGACGCCCTACCTGCATCCGGAGGATCCGCTGGCCCCGCGCCGCTGATCCGCCGGGCCATGTGCGTGGGCCGGCCCCACTCTCCGTCCTCTCCGCGCGGGTCGTAGTAGTCTGCTAGCAGGAGGTTCGTCGATTGCGCCGACTGACCAGCCGGACCGGGCCCGCCCGGCTCTCGCGCCGGGCCGTCTTCCACGTTGATGGCCGCTCGTTCGGGGCCGTCATCACGTCGGACAAGGACGGCTACACCGCCGAGGCAACCGACTTGCCCGCGTTGTGGTCCTTCGCCCCCACGCTCGACGCGGCCCTCGCGGACCTCGCCCGCCTCATGTCGTCCCGGCTCGGCACGGACGCCCTCCCGACCTGGCATACCAACCCACTCGATCGCCGACCGGACCTCCGGGCCCGGTTCTCCCGCGTGGTCGCCCGTGCCCTGGCCCGAGCGGTTGATCTGACCCCGTCCCGGCCAATCCAGGCGCGGGGAGTGGATGGGATGCCGCGGAGGCCTAGCCGGCATGGGGGTCTGAGTGCGGGGTGGGGCCTCGTGGCGGCCGCGATGGGGCTGACGGCCTGCGCGCCCGGCCCCCCGGTCCCGCCCGCCTATACACAGGAGGAGCTGGCCGAGCGGTGCGTCCGCACCGGCGGCTGGTGGCACGGCGTGGCGGCCGATTCAACGTTCAGCGGGTTCTGCGAGTATTCCGCCCCGCGGTTTCCCTAGCTCCTCGGCATGAGCACGGCGCCTCTCGACCGGCTGAGGGCGCAAACCGCCTGGGCCGCGGGCATCGTCGAGAAGGTTCTCGACGGCTTCGGGCCGATCGCGCGGCAGCAGTTCCCGACGACGGATCTCTTCGTGCGCGGCCTGCTCGAACTGATGGACCGGGCGCTCGATCGGTCTCGACCGTGATGAAGAATGGTGTAGGCTGCGGGGCCAGGACAGGAGGAGACCATGAAAGGCGTCGTGTTCCTCGGTGATCGCAAGCTGGAGCTGAGAGAGTTCCCCGACCCGTCGCCGGGCGCCCGAGAGGTGATCCTCGAGATCAAGGCGTCGGGCATGTGCGGCAGCGATCTGCACAACTATCGGGCGCCGGTGCAGCCGGCGGGGGCCGTGGCCGGGGGTATCAAGCGGCAGGCCGGGGTGATCGCCGGGCACGAGCCGTGCGGGGTCGTGGCGGTGCTGGGCGCCGGCGTCTCCGAGAAGGAGGCGCGGGTCGGCCAGCGCGTGATGGACCACCACTACGACGGCTGCGGCCGCTGCAAGCACTGCCGCGCGGGCTGGACCCAGATGTGCCTCGAGGGGACCGTGGTCTACGGCTCGGGCGGGAACGGCGGCCACGCCCGCTACATGAAGGTGCCGGTCTCGACCCTGGTGCCGCTGCCCGACGCGCTCTCCTTCGTGACGGGGGCGGCGATCTCCTGCGGCACCGGCACCGCGTGGGGCGCGCTCCGGCGGCTCAATCTGCAAGGCGGCGAGACGATCGCCATCTTCGGCCAGGGCCCGGTGGGCCTGTCGGCGACCCAGCTCGCGGTCGTGATGGGCGCGCGCGTCATCGCGGTCGACATCTCACCCGAGCGGCGCAAGCTCGCGCAGCAGTTCGGGGCGCACGAGGTGATCGACGGCAAGGCGGACATGGTGGCGGCGATCCGCGAGCTGACGCACGGCGAGGGCGCGCACAAGACGCTCGATGCCTCGTCCGCGCCGGAGGCCCGCGCGGCCGCGGTGCGCGCGGTGCGCTCGTGGGGCACCGCCTGCTTCGTGGGCGAGCGCGGCCAGGTCACGCTGGACGTGAGCCCGGACCTCCTGCGGCGGCAGGTGACGCTCGTCGGGTCCTGGACGTTCTCGAAGCAGGGCCAGGCCGAATGCGCGGAGTTCGTGGCCGACCGGGGCGTGGACGTGGAGCGGCTCTTCACGCACCGCTGGAAGCTCGAGCAGGCGGAGGAAGCCTACAAGCTCTTCGACACGCAGACGACGGGCAAGGCGGTCATCCTGCCGTCGTGAGCCAGGACTGGACCACCGGCACGACCTCCTTGGCGTAGAGGCGCAGCCCGGATTCGGCCAGGTCGAGGGGCGTGCCCCCGAAGCGGAACGACGTGGCGAGCTCGAAGTCGCCCACGAGGGCGCGCCGCTCCTCGAGCGTGCGCAGGATCCGGTCCGGCGTGCCCCAGACCGCGGCCTCCATGAAGGCGGAGACGATCCCTTCCATCCCGATCTCCCGGGCCATCGCGATCTTCTGCGCGTAGGCGTCGTAGCCCTTCACGGTGCCGAAGTGCGGCCCGAGCAGCTCGTAGTGGTAGAAGTTGCTCTCCACGAACTTGCCCATGTAGCGACGGGCCTGCGCCTCCGCGTCCCCCATGGTCGGGGTACACACGCAGAAGTCGGCGAGCAAGGGCGCCCTCGCCGGCTCGCCGTGCATCCGGCGCACCAGATCGCGGTGCTTCTGGATGGCCGGCATGCGCATGGGCCAGGGCCGGTCGGCGAACATCACCAGGCGCGCGTTCAGCTTGGCCGCCGAGACCACCGAGTCGTCGGAAGAGGCCACCGCGTACACGCGCCCGTCGAAGCTTCGCGTCGGGCGCGGGCGGATCTCGGTCCGGGGCTGCGGGTAGAACGGCCCGTCGCCGGCCATGAACCCGGTGCGGAGGCCCCGCAGGATCATCTCCGCCGCCTCGTCGAACCGCCCGCGCGACTCGTCCATCGTGCCGCGGAAGGCCTCGAACTCCCGCCGGGCGAGCCCGCGGCCGATGCCGAGGCGGAGCCGGCCGCGGCTGAGGTGGTCGAGGACGGACGCCTGCTCGGCGACCCGGAGGGGATCGTGCCAGGGCAGGATCACGGCGGCGGTGCCGAGGCCGACGTTCGGACACTCGGCGGCCAGATAGGACATGAGCTGGAGGTTGTCGGGGCAGAACGAATAGTCGTTGAAGTGGTGCTCCACGGACCAGAGCACGTCGAAGCCGAGATCGGCGGCCAGCCGGGCGAGCCGCAGCTCCTCGTCCCAGGCCTGCTCGTCGGAGACGTTGCTCCACCCGTAGGTGGCGAAGATCATCTGGAGACCTACGTCCATCGCATCCTCCCCCAGGGACGCCATGATTTCACGACTGCCGTCGGCCCACAAGCGGCGCGCTTCAATCGTTGACCTTCCCGGAGCCGCGACGGTACAGTGCGCCGAGGATGCGAGACGCAACCGGTCGCGTCGCCGTCATCGTGGTCCACGGGATCGCCGATCAGCGCGCGGGAGAGACGGTGCGCGAGGTCGCGCGGCTTCTGTGCCACGGCGGGGAGGGCGGGCCGCGGTACGTGCGCGGCGAGGTGCACGGGGTGCTCGTGCCGGTCGCCAAGCTCGAACCCGGCGGGGCCGCTTCCTCGACCGGCGGCGGGCGACCGGCCGGCCCCGCCCGGCGACGGCCGGGCGCGCCGAGCGGGTTCTACCAGGCCCAGAGGTCCGCCGCCGCGCCCGATCTCGGGCTCGCGCTCCACGACTACCTGCTCGGGCGTCTCGAGCTGTCGGACCGCGACTCCGTGTACGAGTCCACGCGCGTGTCGCTGCGCCGCGGAGCCGACGATCGTCCGGTCGATCTCTTCGAGCTCTACTGGGCCGATCTCTCGAGGCTGCGCGAGGGCGGATGGCGGGCGCTGACCGCGCTCTATCAGCTCTTCTTGCACCTGAGCACGCTCGCGGCCGACATCGTCGACCAGGTCTCGCTCAGTGCGGGGGGCGGCGTGTCCCGGAGAGTGTTGCAGTGCCTGCACGCGTGGCTCGCGTGGCTGATGAAGGGCCCGGCCGCGCTCATGCAGCTGTCGATGCTCTTGCTGGTGCTCTTCGGCGCGGCGGGCCTGGTGCCGCCCGACCGGGACGCGCAGGCGCTGGCCGCGGCGGCCGGAGCCGGCGCCATCGTGCTGACCGGGCTGGCCGTGCTGGCCTGGCTGCGTACCACCGCGCGGCCGGCCCGGTGGGCGAAGCTCCTGGTGATGCTGGCCGGCGCGGCCGCCTGCGCCGTCGCGGTGGCGGTGGTCGCGATGGCCGAGACGGAGATGCCGGTGCTGCACTTCGCCGCGAGCGCGGTGGCCATCCTCCTGTTCGGCGCCTGGGCGACCCGGCGCTACTCGCGGATCACGCCCGGGGTGCGCGTCCTGGGTTACCTCCTGGTGGCCGCGACGGGGATCGGGGTCTGCGTGGTCGGCCGCATCCTGCTGCCGGGCAGCAGCACGCAGGCCGAATGGATGGTGACGGCCGCGCTGAACGTGGCGGAGTGGCTGCTCGCCGCGATGCTGCTGGTCGGACTGGTGTTCGTGGCCGTACTGGTGACCGCGCTCGTGCTCGGATTGTGGGTGGGCCGCGGTGTCGAGCCCGCGGAGCGGCGGTCGCTGGAGACGGCGCGCCTGGCGGTGGTCGGCTCCTCCGCTCTGTTCGCGGTGCTGAGCCTGGTGCTCTGGTCGGTGGTCGCCGATGTCGCCGGGCGCGCCCTGACCGACTTCTTCTATCTGCCCGTGCTCCTCGGTCGGGGCTACCGCTCCGCGGAGATCTTCCTGGACGATCGGATGCAGGAGCTCGGCCGGGTCTTCACGCCGCTGGTCCTGACCTTCCTGGGGCTGGGGTCGGCCACCTTGCTGGTGCTGGTGCCGTCGCTGGGGGAGGAGATTCACCCGACGGTGAACCTCGATGCGGGCGGACCGCGGGCGGAGGCGATCCGGTGGTCGGCGAGGCTCGGCCACTGGCTCGATGGCGGGCTGCGGTGGCTCGACCGGGCGTTCCGGATCGGCGCGGCGCCCGCCGCGATCGTGGGAGGCGTGCTGTACGTGGCCCTCGTGTACCGCCAGGTCGCGTTCTCGATCGGCAGCGCGGGGGAAGGGACCCGCTGGCTCGCGGAGTGGCTCGATCAGATCAGGGGCGACACCCTGGTGAGCGCGGGCAAGTGGCTCGCCGGGGGCGCGTGGACGATCGCCGCGCTCGGCTCCCGATTCACCCAGACGTTCGGCCGGCTGCGGGTGGGGATCGACGCGGTGCTGGACGTCGACAGCTACTTCGCGGACCCTCCGAATCGCCAGCCGCCCCGGGCGCGCATCTATTCGCGATACGCCGCGCTGCTCGCCTACCTGCGCGACGGCGGCTATGGGCGGATCGTCATCGTCTCGCACAGCCAGGGGACCGTGATCACCGCCGACCTGCTTCGGTACCTGCACGTGCAGGGGCGGCTCCGCGAGATCGTCGGCGACGCCTCGATCGGGCTGGTCACGGTCGGCTCGCCGCTGCGCAACCTGTACGCCGAGCGCTTCCCGCTCCTGTATCGGTGGATGGGTTCGAACGCGGCGGGCTTCGCGGCGGCCGGCCCGCGGGCGGCGGACGTCGGGGCGGCCGAATGGGTCAACGCCTTCCGGTCCGGAGACTACGTCGGGCGCGCCATCTGGGGCCGACGGAACGCGGCGTATGGCGTGGCGGGGTCGGGGCCCGACGGCCGGATCGAGGCGGAGCGGGCGGGCGATCGCGCCGAGTTCTGCCTGGGCGCCGGCGCCCACACGCACTACTTCGGCAACGACGCGGTGGCGCTGGCCGCGGAGATCGATCGTCTGATCGGAGGATGAGACGATCGCGGTTGTGTTATGTATCGTCTGACGGGACGGCAGATTTCATCGAGAGGGCATCGAGAGGGAGCGCGCCATGATCACCGACATCGCGTCGTACCTGAGCTTCTTCGAGAGCGTGCGGGGGCGGACCGAGCGTGACGTGGCCGCGCTGCCCCCGGCGGCGGTCGACTGGACCCCGCCCGCCCTCGAGGGCGAGGCCGGCTGGACGATCGGCCAGATCGTGGGGCACATCGGCAGCTCGCGGCTCTACTTCGCCAGCGCCTTTCGCGACGAGGGGTGGCTCTGGGACGAGGCGGCGATGGATCCGCGCGACCAGTCGACGTGGCTGCCGTGGCTCGAGACGTCCGCGGCGCGCTTCGTCGCGCTCCTCCGGGAGGCGCCGGACACGTGGCTCACACGCCGGATCGAGATGATCGATTCGCCGGGGCGCGCGCTGTCCGGGTGGCGCCTGCTGATGATGATGCTGGAGCACGAGGTGCACCACCGCTCGCAGATCGACACCTACGCCGGCCTCCAGGGCTGGCCGGTGCCCCAGATCTTCGGGCGCACGAAGGAATCGATCGACGCGCTCCAGCCCGCGGAGCGCGCGAAGCGCGGGCGATGAGGCGGCCGAGACGATGCGCATGGACAACGTAGACTTCGACCGCGAGGCCCCCGCGAACCTGACCACGATGATCATGGCGTTCGGGGGATGGATCGACGCGGGCCGGGCCGCCACCGGCGCGTTGCGCCACCTGACCAAGGACCTGAGGGCCGCGCGGCTGGCGCGGATCAACCCGGAAGAGTTCTTCGTCTTCACCCACGAGCGCCCCGAGGTCCGGCTCCGGGCCGATGGGGGCCGCGACATCACTTGGCCGGCGAGCGAGTTCTTCGCGTGGCAGCCGGGAGACGGCGGGGACGGCCTCCTCCTGTTCTGCGGCCCGGAGCCCCATCAGCGGTGGCA
>CAMLFJ010000081.1 GCA_946479205.1 uncultured bacterium
CCACCACCGTGTTCCAGCGCCTGGCCCTGGGGGAGATGACCGCGCTCGGCGCCACATCCCCCGGACGTCCTCGAGGCAGCCGAAGAAGTTCGGGTACTGGATCACCACGGTCGCGCTGTGCTTGGACAGGGCCTTGCGGAGCGCGTCCGCGTCGGTGACCCCGTCGCCGAGCGGGACCGACTTGATCTTGAGCCCGGGGCCCTCGACGTAGGTCTCCACCACCTGGCGGTAGAGCGGGTTCACCCCGCGCGAGATCACCAGCGTGTCGCGCCCGGTCACCGCGTGGGCCATCAAGGTGGCCTCGGCCAGCGAGGAGGCGCCGTCGTAGATCGACGCGTTCGCCACGTCCATGCCGGTCAGCTCCGCCATCATGGTCTGGTACTCGAAGATCGAGCGGAGCGTGCCCTGGCTGGCTTCCGGCTGGTAGGGGGTGTAGGCGGTGAAGAACTCGCCGCGGGAGATCAGATGGTTGATCGGGCTGGGGATCGCGTGGTCGTAGGAGCCCGCCCCGAGGAAACAGGCATGGTCGTCCGCGCCCGCGTTGAGCCCGGCCATCCGCTGCAGGTGCCGGATCAGGTCGGTCTCGGCCATCGCCCGCGGCAGGCTGAGCGGCCGCGACAGCCGCGCCTTGGTCGGGATGCGGACCAGCAGGTCCTCGATCGAGCCGACGCCGATGACCCCCAGCATCTCCTTCTGCTGGGCGGGCGTGTTCGAGATATAGCGCATGCTAGTGCCCGCCGCCCGCGGTGAGCTTCTCGTAGTCCGTCGCGCTCATCAGCCCGTCCACGTCTTTGGTATTGGTCATCTTGATCACGAGCATCCAGCCCTGGCCGTAGGGGTCGCTGTTCACCAGCTCGGGCTTCTTCGGCAGCTCGGCGTTGACCTCGACCACCTCGCCCGAGACCGGCGCGAACAGATCGGAGACCGCCTTCACCGACTCGACGACCCCGAAGGTCTTGAGCGCGGTGACCTTCGCGCCCACCTTGGGCAGCTCGACGAAGACCACGTCGCCGAGCTGCTCCTGGGCGAAGGCGGTGATGCCGATGCGGGCGCGGTCGCCCTCCACCTTGGCCCACTCGTGCTCGCGGGTGTACTTGAGCTCCGCCGGAACGTTCGCCATCGACCTCTCTCCTAGGCCTTCTTGGTGTGCGAGGGATAGAAGGGGGTCTTGACCACGCGCGCGGCGTGGGCGGCGCCCCGGATCTCGACGGCCAGCTCGCTGCCCACCGCGGCCAGCGCGGACGGGACGTACCCGATCCCGATCGAGCGCTCCACCGACGGCCCGAACGAGCCCGAGGTGACCACGCCGACCGGCGCGCCGCCGCCCATCAGGCGATAGCCGTGGCGGGGCACCGCGCGCTCCACCATCTCGAAGCCCACCAGCCTGCGGGCGATTCCGCGCGCCCGGAGCGCCTCGATGGCCTCGCGGCCGATGAACTCGCCCTTCGCGGGCTTGACCACCCAGCCGAGTCCCGCCTCGAGCGGGTTCGTGGTCTGGTCGATGTCGTTGCCGTAGAGCGCGTACTTCATCTCGAGCCGGAGCGTGTCGCGCGCGCCGAGCCCGATCGGCTGGATGCCGTCCGCCCGCCCCGCCTCGATCAGGGCGGCCCACAGGCGCTCGGCCCCGCCCGCGGCGACGTAGAGCTCGAAGCCGTCCTCGCCGGTATAGCCGGTGCGCGAGATGATCGCGGGCACTCCCGCCACCGCGCCGCGGGCGAAGTGGTAGTACGGGATCCCGGTCACCTCCCGGTCGGCCAGGCGGGCCACCAGCGCTTCCGCCTTCGGGCCCTGCACCGCGAGCAGCGCGGTCTCGTCGCTCACGTTCTTCCACTCGGCGCGGCCGACGCTGTGGGAGGTGACCCACGTCCAGTCCTTGTCGATGTTGGACGCGTTGACCACGAGCATGTAGTGGTCGTCGGCGAGCCGGTACACCGTGAGGTCGTCCACGATGCCGCCCTCCGGGTAGCAGAGGGCCGCGTACTGGACCTGGCCGATCTGGAGCGTGCGCGCGTCGTTGGTGCAGAGGCGCTGGACCGCGGCGAGCGCGTCGGGGCCGCGCACCTCGAACTCGCCCATGTGGCTGATGTCGAAGAGGCCGACCGCGCGGCGCACCGCCCGGTGCTCCTCGATGATCCCGGTGTACTGCACCGGCATGTCCCAGCCCCCGAAGGGCACCATCTTCGCGCCCGCCTTGACGTGGACGTCGCGCAGCGGGGTGCGTTTGAGCGGAGTCGACGCGGTGGTGTCCGTCATCTGGATGCCCGGGGCGTCCTCATCTTAATTGATGGCGGGCGGGGTCGCAACGATCCGGTAGCCGCGGCTCTCCATGCAGGCGATCCACTCCCGCTCGAAGCGGGAGCGCCCGGTCACGCTGATCGCGCCGCCCGCGATACCCCCCGCGCCGGCGCCCGCGATCAGTCCCTCGCTGGCCGTCGACGCCGCGACGGTCGTGGGCAGCCCGGTGAGGAAGCCGCCGAGCGCGGCGCCGCCCGTGCCGAGGACGAAGACGTTGCGGAGGGCGTTCGCGAGCGGAGAATCGTCGCCGTTGTAGTTGTGCCGGTAGCCCACCTCGGCCTTGCAGTCGGCCGCGTCGAGACGGTGCTGGGTCGCGCTCTGGTCGCGGGCCGCCGCGGTCTCCGGCAGGCGGGCCACCGAGCAGCCCGCGGCCAGCAGCGCGGCGACGAGGGCGGGGATCGCGGCGCGCCCGGCCATCAGTGGACGGGCAGCCAGTCGCGCAGCGGCTTGACCTGGCAGCCCGCCTTCTCCAGCGCTTCCCGCACCGCGCGCACGATGCGCTCGGCGCCGGGGGTGTCGCCGTGACAGCAGATGGTCTGCACCGAGATGCCGATGTCCACGCCGTCCATGGTGCGAACTTTACCGAGCATCGCCATCTGCACGGCCTGCGCGGCGGCCGCGACCGGGTCGGTGATGAGCGAGCCCGCGATCTTGCGGGAGACCAGCGTGCCGTCCACGTTGTAGGCCCGGTCCGCGAAGCCCTCGGAGGCCACGCGGGCCCCCATCTTCCGGCAGGTGGCGTCGTAGCGCCCGGACGCGAGGGTCATCAGGATCAGGCCCGAGTCCATCGCGGACTGGCCGGCCGCGGTGGCGAGGGCCTCGTCGGCTTCCATCATGTTGTAGAGGATGCCGTGGGGCTTCATGTGCTGCAGCTCCGCCCCCGCCGCGCGGGCCACCTCGCGCAGCGCCCCGGTCTGGTAGCAGAGGTAGTCCTGCAGCTCGCGCTGGCTCACGTCCATCTTGCGGCGGCCGAACCCCATGAGATCGGGCAGCGAGGGGTGGGCGCCCAGGGCCACCCGGTGGGCGAGGGCCAGCTCCACCGTCTTCCGCATGATGTGCGGGTCGCCGCCGTGGAAGCCGCAGGCCACGTTGGCGGAGCTGATGAACGGCATGATCGCCTCGTCGGCCCCGAGCGTCCAGCGCCCGTACGACTCGCCCATGTCGCAGTTGAGATCGATATTCTTAGTCATCACCCTTACCTCATTTCTTATATCCGCTCGGCTCGCCTTCGGCTGCACCTCGCCCTACTCGAGCACGCGTCCCAGGGTTTCGACGAAGCGGTCCACGTCGGCGTCGGTCATGGCGAGGGAACAGGCGCCGAGCCCGCGCTGGGAGAGGAGCACGCCCTCGTTGACCAGGCCGAGGAAGGTGCGCGCGGGCGCCTGCGGATCCTCGGGCCGGGCGGAGCGGTAGTCGCTGAGCTTCTGCTTGCGGTGGTGCAGCCAGAAGAGCGAGCCGGTGCCGGTGATCTGGCCCGCGTAGCCCTTCTTGCGCAGGAGCCGTCGCACCCCGTCGCGCAGTCGATCGCCGAGCGCGTCGAGGCGCGCGTAGGCCTCCGGGGTGAGCTGCTCCATGGTGGCGATGCCGCCCGCCATCGTGAGCGGGTTGGCGTTGAAGGTGCCCCCGTGGTTGATCCGGCCCTTGCCGTCGCGCGGGTCGTAGAAGTTCATCACGTCCGCGCGGCCGCCGAAGGCGCCCACCGCGAGGCCGCCGCCGATGATCTTGCCCAGCGTGGTCAGATCCGGCCGGATATTGAAGCGCTCCTGGGCGCCGCCACGGCCGATCCGGAACGAGATCACCTCGTCGAAGATCAGCAGGATGCCCAGCCGCTGGGTGACCTCGCGCAGCTTCTCGAGGAAGCCCTCGCGCACCGGGATCAGGCCCGCGTTGGCCAGGAGCGGATCGATGATCAGCGCCGCGATGTCGCTCCCCTGCTTGTCGAGGATCTTCTCGCAGGCGTCCGCGTCGTTCCACGGCAGCGTCACCACGTGCTTGACCACCGCGGGCGGCACGCCCGAGGACCACGCCACCGACTTCGGCCGCTTGCGCGAGCCCGCGGAGGCCGGGTCCGGGGCCACGCTCACCAGCACCCAGTCGTGGGTGCCGTGGTACGCGCCTTCGAACTTGGCGATCTTGGACCGGCCGGTGAAGGCGCGGGCCACCCGCACCGCGTGCATGGTGGCCTCGGTGCCGGAGTTGGCGAAGCGGATCACCTCCATGCCCGGGATGCGGGTGGTGAGGATCTCGGCGAGCCGGATCTCGTGCTCGCTCGGCCCCGGGAACGACATGCCGTGCACCGCCGCGTCCTGGATCGCCTTCACCACCTGCGGGTTGGCGTGGCCCAGGATCAGGCTCGTGTAGTTGCCGTTGAAGTCGAGCCGCTCGACGCCGTCCGCGTCCCAGATCCGGGCGCCCTCCCCGCGCGTGATGTAGAACGGGTACGGGTCGAAGAACGTGGTGGTGCGGCTGTTGCCGCCCGGCATCACCCGCAGCGCCTCCTCGAAGAGCTGGCGGGAGCGGGGAGTCTTGGCCTGGTAGTCGGTGACCGCGCGCTCGAGAGACATGTGGCGTTCCTCCCTGGATCCGGGTTCCTATTCGATGGCTGCGTCCAGCGTCCGGAGGCTCTGCCGCAGCATCGCATGAGCTTCGGCCACTGTCACGCGGCGGAAGTGGAGCCGCCCGCCCGGCTTCACCTGGGCGATCCGGCCGATGTGGAACGAGCAGATGGTGCCGATCTTGGTGTACCCGCCGGTGGATTGCCGA
Organism: uncultured bacterium; assembly: GCA_946479205.1. The sequence goes on from CAMLFJ010000081.1 coordinate 5,059, forward strand.
TCGGCCAGCAGCACGATGGGCTGGCCGTCGCCGATGACCTGGATACCGCCGAGGGCCACGCCGTCGGAGATGATGTCGTGCCCGCGGGTGTGCTCGATGAGGGCGCCCTTGAGCCGCGCGCCCATCCGATCGCTCTGGGGCAGCATCTCGTAGGGCGCGTCGAAGAGCGCCGCGATGCCGCGCGGGGTGAAGCGGTCGTCCTGGGGTCCCAGCACCACCGCCAGGTCGGGCTCGCCCCCGTACGTGGGCACGCGGTCGGGATGCAGGCGGTGTGGCCGCGCGGCCCCCATCGGGCCCAGCGGCAGCCGGTCGGCCTTGCGCAGCGCGCGGCCCTCGAGGCCGCCCAGCCGGCCGCGCACGTAGGTCGAGCGCGAGCCCAGCGCGGGCGGCGTCTCGATGCCCCCCGCGATGGCCAGGTAGGCGCGCACCCCGCTCCGGGCGGGCCCGAGCTTGAGCACGTCGCCCGCGTGGACGCGCAGGCCCTGCCAGGCGGGCACCGGCGCGCCGTTCACGGTCGGCGTCATGTCCGCGCCGGTGATCGCGATCAGCCGCTCGTCGGTGAACTCCAGGCGCGGCCCGATCAGGGTGCACTCGAGCCCCGCCGCAGTGTCGGGATTGGCGATCAGGCGGTTGGCGAGGAGGAAGGCCTCGCGGTCCATCGGGCCCGACGCCGGGATGCCCACCCGGAGATGGCCGGGCCGGCCCAGGTCCTGGATAGTGGTGAGCGGACCGGCGTCCTGGACGACAAGGTCGCTCATGGCAGGTCGCTCATGACGTCGTGATGACGGGGCCGGCGATGCGGGGCGCGTAGCGCCCGGCGTCGACTTCGGCCGCGATCGCGTCGAACTCGGCGCGGTCGATCGGGCGGAAGCGCACGTGGTCCCCGGCACGGAGCAGGATCGGATCGGCCGCGGTCGGGTCGTAGAGACGTACCGGCGTGCGGCCCAGCACCCAGAACCCGCCGGGGCTCTCGACCGAGTAGATGCAGCACTGCACGCCCCCGATGCTCACGCTGCCCGGCGGCGTCTTCAGGCGCGGGTTCGTGAGGCGCGGGATCGTCAGCCGCTCGGGCATACCGGTCATGTAGGGCAGCCCAGGCGTGAAGCCGACGAAGTAGACGTAGTAGTCGGCCTCCGCGTGCAGGCGCGCCACCTCCTCGGGCGCGAACCCGAGCTTCGCCGCGGCGGCCTCGAGCTCGAAGCCCAGCTCGCCGCCGTAGCAGCACGGCAGCTCCACGGTGCGAACCGGCGGCAGGACCTCCGGGCGCGCCTGGGTGAGGAGCCCGCGCAGCGTGGCGGTCAGCTCGTCGTAGCCGACCACGAGCGGGTCGTAGTAGACGAGCAGCGCGCGGTAGCTGGGGACGGTCTCGCCGACCCCGGGCACGCGCTTCTGCTGGAGCAGGTACTCGAGCGCCAGGATCCGCGCGTTGATGTCCCGGGTGATCTCGTCACCCAGCTCGACCGAGAGCGCGCGGTCCCCGCACGGCAGGAATCGCGGCTCGGACCAGATCGTCACCGGCCGGGAGTGATCAGATTGCCGCCAGCGTGTGGTTCGGCAGGTCGGTGATGAACATGTGCCCCGGGCTGTGGGTGATCATGAACGCGGGCTTCGAGGCCAGCGCCACCGCCTGCGGCGTCACCCCGCAGGCCCAGAACACCGGGACCTCGCCCGCGCGCACGCCCACCGAGTCGCCCCAGTCGGGCTTGTTGACGTCGGCGATGCCGAGGGCCGCCGGGTCGCCGATGTGCACGGGGGCCCCGTGGGCGCCGGGGAAGCGCGCGGAGGCCGTCACCGCCTTGGAGACGAGCCCGGTCGGGATCGGCCGCATCGAGACGACCATGGGCCCGTGGAACTGGCCCGCCGGCCGGCACGCCACCGACGTCTTCCACATCGCCACGTTCTTGCCCTCGTCGATGTGGCGCATCGGGATGCCCGCGTCGAGCAGCGCCCACTCGAACGTGAAGGAGCAGCCGAGCAGGAACGCGACCAGGTCGTCGCGCCAGAACGGGGTCACGTCGGTGACCTCGTCGGCGAGCACGCCGTCCTTGTAGATGCGGTACCGGGGAATGTCCGTGCGCAGGTCGGCCCCCGGGGCCACCCCCACCGGCTCCGGGGAGCCCACGTCGGTGACCTCGATCAGCGGGCACGGGCGCGGGTTGCGCTGGCAGAAGAGCAGGAAGTCGTAGGCCTGCTCCTTCGGCAGCACCGCGAGATTGGCCTGCACGAAGCCGGGGGCGAGCCCGGCGGTGATGGTCGCGAGCCGGCCCGCCCGGATGTCGGCCCGGATCTCCTTCGGATGACGCGCGTCGATCGGCATCGGTGATCTCCTCTCGCCCAGTCTACGTGAGGTGCCCGAGCCGGGGCCAGAGATCGGGGTTGGCGAGCACGTGCGGCTTCTCCCCGCGCAGCACGCGCAGCATCTCGGCGGTCACCTGGAGCGCCATCCCGCGCATGGTCTCGCGGGTCACCCCGGCAATGTGCGGCGAGACGATCACCTGCTCGAGCTGGAAGAGGCGGTTGTCGGAGGACGCGGGCTCCTCCTCGAAGACGTCGATGCCGGCCGCCCGGATCTTGCCGCTCTCGAGCCCGGCCACCAGCGCGTCCTCGTCCTGGGTCTTGCCCCGGGACGTATTCACGAAGATCACGCCGTCCTTCATCTGGGCCACCGCGGCGGCGTCGATCATGTGATGCGATTCCTTGGTGTGCGGCGTGTGGCAGGTCACCACGTCGGCCTCGCGCAGCACCGAGGCCATGTCGGGCATCGGCTCGACCCCGCGGTTGCGCACCTCGTCGGCCGGCACGTACTTGTCGTAGCCGATCACCCGCATGCCGAGCGCGGCCGCGGTCCGGGCCACCCGCCGGCCGATATTGCCGACCCCGATGATGCCGAGCGTCTTGCCGTTCATCTCGAGCATGCCTTCCCAGCGCGCCTTGCCCCAGTCGGCCTTGCGGGTGCGCTGGTCCACCACCACCGCCTGCTTGGCGCAGGCCAGCATGAGCATGATCGCGTGCTCGGCCACCGAGTTCGAGTTGGAGCCGGGGGCGTGCACCACCGCCACGCCGAGATCGGTGGCCGCGGGCAGGTCCACGATGTCGAGGCCCACTCCGTGACGCCCGACCACCTTGAGCTGAGGGCAGGCCGCCATCAGGCTCCGGGTGCAGTCCGGCTTGGACCGGAACAGGATGCCCGCGGCCTCCTTGGCCGCGGCGATCATGCCCGCCTCGGTCTCGGCGTTGGTGACGACCACCCGGGCCTCGGCCTCGAGCTGCTTCATCCCATCGGCGTGGATGGGCCCTCCGAGCACGACGAGCGGCTTCATTCGGTCTCTCCTCTCCGGATCACGGCCCCGGATACCGCGCGCATTATAGCGGACTCGTCCTCGCCGAGTCATCCCGGCCCGGCCGCCGAGGAAGAAACGACCCGGTAGAAGTTCCTGCGCGCCCGCCCGCGCCCGGAGGCGGTTCAGGACGCCGATCTGGAAAATATTGGGGTTGCGATGAGCCGCTGCTCGCCCGCCCACTGGCACGCGGTTTGATACTCGGCGCCGCCGCCCATTCACCGAATAACTCGAGCCCGCAGTGACAGGAGGAAGCCGGGATGAGGCAGGAAGTGGTTCTGGAGGACGGAGGGGGCCTCGCGCGCACCGAGACCCAGCACTGCTGGGCCGTGATCCTGGCCGGGGGCGAAGGGATGCGCCTCCGCCCGCTGGTCCGCCGGATGCTGGGGGCCGACCGGCCGAAGCAGTACGTGCGGCTCCTCGGCCAGCAGACCTTGCTGCGCCAGACACTGGACCGGGTATCGCTGGCGATTCCGGAGGAGCGCACCCTGGTCGTCACGGTCCGCCGGCATGCCGGCTATATCGCCGAGGAGTTCTCCGGCGGCACGCATCCGCGGATCCTCGCCCAGCCGCTCGATCGCGGCACCGCCGCCGGCGTCCTCTACCCGGCCCACTGGATCGCCTGGCGCAACCCGGAGGCGACCGTGGCGATCTTCCCATCCGACCACTTCCTGCTGGGCGAGACGAGCTTCATGGCCCACGTCGCGGAGGTCGTCGCCTGGGTCGAAAAGCATCCGGAGCGGCTCGTGTTGCTGGGCGCCCCGCCCTCCTCACCCGAGGTGGAGTACGGCTGGATCGAGCCGGGGGAGGCGCTCGGCGATGTCTCGACCGGCCCGGTCCGGGCCGTCCGCCAGTTCTGGGAGAAGCCGTCGGTCGCGCGTGCCCGTGCCTGTCTCGAGTCCGGTCACCTGTGGAATACCTCGGTGCTCGTCGGCAAGGTGGCCGCGCTGGTGCAGACCGGCTGGCAGGCCCTACCCGGCCTGAGCGACCGGCTGGCTCACATCGAGCCGTTCGTGGGCACGCCGGAAGAGGCCGACGCGGTCCGGCAGGCGTACGAGCTGATGCCGCGGGCGAACTTCTCGAAGGACGTGCTCGAAACGGCCGGGGATGCGATCGCGGTCTCCCGGTTGCCGCGCATCGTCTGGTCCGATCTGGGCAGCCCACACCGCGTGATGGAAGCCCTCACCCGGATGCGGATCCGGCCGGAGTGGGCGCTCGAGGCCGCGACGATCCTGGACGAGGCCCTTCAGGCCGAAGCGACCGCCCGGGGAACCGGGCGGAGCGGCGGGGTGAGCGTAACCTGAAGGTCG
>CAMLFJ010000082.1 GCA_946479205.1 uncultured bacterium
TCACCTTACTGACCCCTCACCCAACCCTCTCCCCAGGGGGGAGAGGGTGACAAGGGAGCGCCCGTGCGTCTAGCCAGGAAGATCGCGATCGTGACCGGGACCAGTCCCAATATCGGCGGCGGCATCGCCGAGGGCCTGTCGGAAGAAGGCGCCATCGTCGCGTGCGTGGACGTGACGCCGGACAACGCGCGCCAGTGCGCGGAGGCGATCAAGCGGCGCGGCGGGGACGCCCTCGGGATCGCGTGCGACGTCACCGACGAGGCGCAGGTGGAGGCGATGGTGGCGCGGGTCCGGGAGGCCTACGGCGGCGTGGACATCCTCGTCAACAACGCGGGCATCCTGGGCGGCCTGAGCGTGCTCGAGATGCCGGTCGAGCGCTGGAATCGCCAGATCGCGGTCAACCTCACCGGGACCTTCCTCTGCACCAAGCACGTGGCCCGGCTCATGGTGGAGCAGAAGCGGCCGGGAAGCATCGTGGTGGTGGTCTCGACCGCCGGCCACCAGGGCCAGGCCGGCAACATCGCGTATTCCACGAGCAAGAGCGGGTTGCTCAACTTCACGCGCGCCGCCGCGATGGACCTGGCCCGCCACGGCATCCGGGTGAATAGCCTGACGCCGACCGCCACCGACACCGACGAGGCCGCCGAGCGCGCGGTGGCCTGGGGACGCCCGCGGCCCGAACCCCGCGCCCGTGGGCTCGATTTTCCGAAGATGGTGCCGATGGGCAAGCTGCCGAGCCCACGGCACTACGCCCGCGCGGTCGTCTTCCTCGCCTCCGACGACGCCGAGATGGTCACCGGCACCGACCTCCGCGTGGACGCGGGCGCGATCGCGAAGTACTGGCCCTGGATCCCGAATGCCTGAGGCCCGGGCCGTCGCCGGCGGCTGACGGTTTCCGACAGTCCCGGCTCAGCCCCCGCCACCTAACCGATTGATTTCAATCGACACGAAGGGTGGCGTACCGATTGCAGAATCTCCGTCCTGCGCTGCTCAGACGAAGGATCTGTGAAAGGAGCACGACCATGGGCTTCTCCGGACTTCGCGCGGTGATCATGGTGGCCGTCCTGGTGGTTCTCGCCCTCGGCGTCACCCAGTACGACCTGCCCGGCTGGCTGCTTCCGGTGGGCCTCATCGGCACCGGCGTTCTCCTGAAGGCCTGGGAGAGCCGCGCCTCGTCCTGACCCGCCTCTAGCGCAGCACCGTCTCCGCGATGCGGGTCAGCTCGCTCACCATCGCCGCCTCCGTCCTCGACGTGGCCGGCCGGATGATGACGCGGGTGGCGCCCGCATCGAGGAGCCGGCGCACCAGGTCCCGGTCGGCGGGTTGCCCGTGCACCGAGATCGTGAGGGCGGCGGGATCGCGGCCGGCGTCCTTGGCGAGCCGGTCGAGGGTGGCCCGGCTCTCGCGGAGCTGATCCGGCGTCACCCGGTTCGGCAGCCAGCCGTCTCCCCAGGACGCCACGCGCTGGAGCACGTTCTTGGCGCCCCCGCCCAGCAGCACCGGCGGGTGCGGCTTCTGGGCCGGCTTGGGATAGGAGCGCACCGGCGGGAAGTCGTAGTACTTGCCGTGGAACTCGGCCTCGGTCTTCGTCCACAGCTCCTTCATGGCGAGGACCGACTCCCGCGTCTGCGTCCAGCGGTGATCGAAGTCGCCGCCCATGATCTGGGTCTCCTCGCGGAGCCACCCCGCCCCGATGCCGAAGAGGAAGCGCCCCCCGCTGAAGAGATCGAGCGTGGAGACTTCCTTGGCCAGCACCAGCGGATGCCGCTCGGGCACCAGCACGATGCCGGTGGCGAGCTTGATGCGGCTGGTCGTCCCCGAGGCCCGCGCGAGCGCGACGAAGGGATCCACGAAGTGCGAGTACTCCTCGGGGATGATCCCGTCCGGCGAGCCCGGGAACCGGCTCTCCGTGCGCACCGGGATGAACGGGTGCTCGGCGCACCAGAAGGACTCGAAGCCCAGCTCCTCGGCCTTGCGGGCCATGGCGCCGACGTCCACGAGATAGGCCGGCAGGGGCACCGAGACGCCGATGTTCATGGGGAGGTCTCCTTGGTCGGGGCTCAGTCGAAGATGATGCCGCCGTCCACGTTGAAGGACTGGCCGGTGATATTGCGCGCGGCCGGGGAGGCCAGGAAGACCGCGAGGCCGGCGAGGTCTTCCGGCTCGTTCGCCCGCCCGAGCGGGATGACCGAGTCGCGCCGGCGCCTCATCTCCTCGACGCTCACGCCCTCGTCGCGGGCCCGCGTCGCCACGTTGGCCTCCGAGAGCGCGGTGACCGTGATGCCGGGGCAGATCGCGTTGACGTTGATGTCGTGCCGGGCGAGCTGGAGCGCGGCGGTGCGGGTCAGCGAGATCACGCTGCCCTTACTCGCCGCGTAGATCGCGTTCGAGGTGCCCGCGTAGCCCTTGCCCGCGATCGACGCGATGTTGATGATGATTCCGCTCCGCCGTGGGATCATCTCGCGGGCCACCCGCTGCAGGCAGAAGAAGACGCCCTTGGCGTTGACCCGCATGATGCGGTCCCAGTCCTGCTCGGTGAGATCCATGATGTAGGCGCGCCGGGTGACCCCCGCATTGTTCACCAGCACGTCGATCCGCCCGAAAGCCTCCATCACGCGCTTCACCATCCGGTCGATGGCGGCCAGGTCGCCCACGTCGGTGTCGAGCGCCAGGCTCCGGGGGCCCAGCGCGGCGACCGCATCCGCGGTCACCTTGGCCGCACCTCCGTCCACGTCCACCGCGGCAACCTGGGCCCCGGCCCGGGCCAGGGCCAGCGCGGTGGCCTTCCCGATGCCGTTGCCGGCTCCGGTGACGATCGCGACGCGGTCGGCGAGGGTCATTCGCGGGCTCAGCGGTCCAGCCAGGCGGTGATGAGCCGCCCGCCGTAGTCGTAGCCGAGGTTCGGGCCGTAGTTCTTGAGCGCCCCGTCCCACACCGCGATGTAGGTCCCGGTCGGAGCGTGGACGTAGTACTGCTGCTTGGCGAGGTGCCGCTGGATGTCGTTGATGATGTCGCGCCGGGCCTTCACGTCCATCGCGCGCCGCTGCCGGACGAGCAGGTCGTCGAGGGCCGGATCCTTGACGTGGCTCCGGTTCCGCGGCTCGCCGGTATAGTACTGGCCGAAGAGGAAGTTGTCGGGCTCGAGGAACGGGGTCAGGGGCCCGAACACCATCGAGTCGTACTTCCCGAGCCGGCAGCTCGCCTGGTACGCGCCGTACTCCTTCTGATCCAGCTTCGCGTCGATGCCCACCGACTTGAGGTGCTTGATCACGAGCTGGACGGTGTCCACCAGCACGGTCGAGCCGTAGGAGTTGAAGCAGATGCTGGCCGGGAAGCCGTTGGGGTAGCCGGCGGCCGCGAGCAGCCGCTTGCCCTCCGCGGGGTCGTGCCGGTAGTAGCGCGCGCCCTCCCCGAGCTGGTCGATGGGCAGGGCCCAGTCGGTGAGCGCGGCGGCCATCGGCCCGTTGACGACCCCTTCACCCTCGAGCGTCGCCTCGATGATCTCGCGCCGGTTGAGGGCCAGCGACACCGCCTGGCGCACCCGCGCGTCGCTCCACGGCTTTTGATCCGTCCGCATCGCGAGATCGTTCACCACGTTCGACGTGAACTCCAGGGTGCGGAGCGAGGGCCGCGTCTGGCGGAGCCGGTCCTTGATCGACACCCAGTCCGTCCGGTTGATGGCCCCCGGGAACTCCCAGCCGAGGTCGTAGCGGCCAGCGAGGAACGAGGCCATGCGCGAGGCGTTGTCCTCGTCCACCATCAGCTCGACCCGGTCGATGTACGGCAGGCCCGCCACGAAGTAGGCGGGGTTGCGCACCAGGGTGATGGACACGTTCGGCTTGTAGCTCTCGAGCATCCAGGGGCCGGTGCCGATCACGGCCTCCGGCTTCTTGAGGTCGCCGAACTTCTCCACGCACTCCCGGGCCACGATGCCGCCCGCCATCGGGCTCGCCACCATGTCGAGGAACCACGCGAACGGCTCGGAGAGCGTGAACCGGACCGTGTAGCGGTCGACCGCCTCGACCTTGGCGATCGAGCGGTACATCGAGGCGTTGCTGCCGGTCTCGGTGAGCATCCGCTCGAACGTGTACTTCACGTCCTCGGCGGTGAGCTCGCGCCCGTTCACCGGCGGCTTGGCGTGGAAGCGGACGCCCTTCCGGAGCTTGAACACGTAGGTGGTATCGCTCGGCTGCGTCCAGGACTCGGCCAGGTCTCCTTCGATCACCAGCGAGCCGGGCCGCACGGTGGGGCCGGCCCGGTGCTTCAGGAGACGGCTGTGGGTGAAGGAGATCACCACGTGCGTCTTGTAGGCGTGCACCATGCTCTGGTCGAAGTGCGGCGGGTCCCAGGCGCGGATGGACAGGGTGCCGCCCCGCTTCGGAGTCTGGGCGGCCTGGGCGACGGCGCCCGAGGGCGCGGCGGCCAGAGCCGCGGCGGCAGTGGTGGCGGCGAGAAACTCTCGGCGAGTGAGCATGGGCTGACTGCCTCCCGGGCGCGTCGTTGGGCGCGGCACCCGATGCTCCACCGGACCGGCCGGCCTCGTCAAGCGCGATCGGCGGAGCGGCCCGAGGCGCGGGGGCGATCCCCGGCCAGATCGCGCGGTCCCAGCAGCACGAAGGCCACCTGCCCCAGCAGCGCGATCACCGCGACGTGCAGGAAGGCGAGCCCCCAGCCCATGGGCGACATGCCGCCGCTCAGGTCGAGGATCCATCCGATCACGATCGGTCCGACGGCCCCACCCGCGTAACCCGCCATCGAGTGCAGCGCCAGGGTGGCGCCGCGCCGTTCCAGATCCGCGCTCCCCGCCGCGCCCGCGGTGAGCGACGAGGAGTCGAGCCAGATCAGCAGACCGTAGAGGAGCACGAGGGCCGCGGCCACCGTGTAGGAGCGGGCGCCCAGGAACCCGATCCCGGCCGCGCACACCACGCACGCGGTCATGGCCAGGCGCACGAGACGGGGCCGACCCATCCGGATGGCGGCTTCATTGCCGGCGACGCTGGCCCAGGTGCCGACGAGCCCCATGGTCGTCGCGACCGCGGTGGGCCCGATCCACGGGCCACCGCCGCCCGTCGCGGCCGCGACGTAGGCCAGGAACGCGACCGCCCAGCCGCGCAGGGCGTTCATCTCCCACGTGTGCGCGCAGTAGGCGGCCGCGTAGGCCATCGCCGAGCGGTTGCGAAGCACCGGCCGGAAATCGAAGAGTGCCCCCGAGGCCACGGTGGCCGGGCGGCGCTCCCGTGCCGGCGCCCAGACGAACACGATCAGCCAGCCGATCATCGCGGCGACCGCGGCCGCCGCGAAGGCGCCGCGCCAGCCGAGCCACCGGCCGATCGTGCCCGCGAACACGAAGGAGATCGCGCCCGCGATGCCGATGCTCGCGGCGTGCCCGGCCACCGCGCGCGACATCAGAACGGGCTCGACCCGGTCGGCCAGCAGCTTGAGACCGGTCATGTAGGTGCCCGCCCAGCCCACGCCGGCAAGCGCGCGGGCCGCCGCCGCGCCCCACGGGCCGTCGACGAGGACCGCGAAGCCCAGGTGGCTCGCCACCGTGAGGGCCACTCCGCTCAGGTACACGGCGCGCGCGTCCACGCGGTCCGTGAGCGTGACCAGGATCGGCACCGACACCGTGTACGCGGCGTAGAAGATGCCGGTGATCCAGCCCGCCTCCCGGTTGGTGAGCTGCCACTCGGCGAGGAAGCCGGGCAGCAGCGCCGGCCACGAGTAGGCCCCGATCTGGGCGCACACCTGCGCCGCGCACACGCAGGCGACCAGCCGCGCGGGAGTCACCGGCCGCGGAGCCAGCCGGTCAGGCGCGCCTGGATCTGATCGCGCACCCGGCGGAAGACGACGAGCCGCTCCTCCTCGGTTCCGGTCGCGCGCGACGGATCGGGGAACGACCAGTGCAGCCGCTGCACCGAGCCGGGCACCCAGGGGCACCGCTCGTTGGCGTCGTCGCAGACCGTGATGAGGTAGTCCCAGGCCGGCACCTCGACGTCCGCGTAGACCTTGGAGGTGTGCCCGCCGAGATCGATGCCGAGCTCGGCCATGGCCCGGATGGCCAGCGGGTTGACCGACGTCTTCTCGGTCCCGGCGCTCCCGGCCTCGAAGCGGTCGCCCGCCATCGCGCGCAGGAAGCCCTCGGCCATCTGGCTGCGAGCCGAGTTGTGCGTGCAGAGGAACAGCACGCGCGGCGGGCTCATGTCAGAGGAGCCGCTCCACGATCACGCAATCGCGCCACTCCCCGTCGAGCTTGCCGTGCCGCTGGTAGACGCCGACCACCCGGAAGCCGCACCGCTCGTGCAGGCGGAGGCTCGGGGTGTTCTCCGGGAAGATCCGGGAGACGATCTTCCAGAAGCCGCGCTCCGCGTACGCCTGACACATGGCATCGAGCGCAGCCCGGCCCGCGCCGGAGCCCCGCGCGGCGCGCGCCACGTAGACCGAGTGCTCGGCGACGCCCGCGTAGGCGGGACGGCTCCGGTAGGCGCTCGCCCCCGAGTACGCGATCACCTGCCCATCCCGCTCCACCACCGCGGTCGGAAACCGATCGCCCTTGTCCGCGAGCTGCTGCGCGATCTGGGCCACCGTTCGCGGCTCGGTCTCGAAGGTCGCCACCCGGTCGGCGATCCCCTCGTTGTAGATGGCGGCGATCGCGGCCGCGTCGGCCGGTGTCGCGAGGCGCGTGCGGAACGCGGTCATCGGTCCGGCCGGAGCCAGCGGAACAGCCCGGTCGCGGCGGCCGCCCCGAGGAGCTGCGCCACGATGAAGCCGGGCGCGTCCCCCGGCCGGATTCCCGCGAACGTGTCGCTGGCCGATCGGGCCAGCGTGACCGCGGGATTGGCGAACGACGTGGAGGCGGTGAACCAGTAGGCGGCGGTGATGTACCCGCCCACCGCGAAGGGCACCACCACCGCCGGCCACCCGCGCGCGCAGCCCCAGATGACCGCCAGCAGCCCGAACGTCGCGACGAACTCGCTGAACATCTGGGCGGGCCCCGAGCGGACGTGCTGCGACGCGAAGAAGGGCGGCAGCTCGAACATCACGTGCGCGGCGGCGACGCCCGCGAAGGCGCCGACGACCTGGGCCCCCAGGTACGCGGGCACGTCCGGCCACGCGAAGCCCCCCTGCACCGCGTCGGCCAGCGTGACCGCCGGGTTGAAGTGGGCCCCCGAGATCGGCCCGAAGGTCAGGATCAGGGCCACCAGCGCGGCGCCGGTCGCGATGGTGTTGGCAAGCAGCGCGACCGCCACGTTGCCGCCCGCGAGCCGCTCGCCCATGATCCCCGATCCGACCACCGCGGCGAGGAGCAGCGCCGTACCGACCGCCTCCGCCGCGACCCGCCGGCCGAGGCTCGCGCGTTCACCGGCCGGCGGCACGCTACGCGGGCTTCCGGGCTCGGACGAATGCGCTCATGAACTTGTCGCCCACCTGGGGGGCGATGCGCTCGACATCGAGCCCGGCTCCGGTGAGGAAGTCCCGCGCCTCCTCCACGCGATAGACCCGAGTCGGCTCCAGGCCGATCTCCTCGAAGCCCGCCGCGGCGAGCTTGTCCCGGTACTCTCGCTCCTCCAGCGCGCCGGCCACGCAGCCGATCCACAGCTCGACGCTCCGCCGGATCTCCGCGGGCACCTCGCCGCGTACGACCACGTCCGACACCGCCAGGCGCCCGCCCGGCTTCAGCACCCGGAACGCCTCGGCCAGGACGCGATCCTTGTCGGCGGAGAGGTTGATCACGCAGTTCGAGATGATGACGTCCACCGAGTTACCGGGAAGGGGGATCCGCTCGATCTCGCCCTTGAGGAACTCCACGTTGGTCGCGCCCGCCTTCCGCTGGTTCTCGCGGGCGAGGGCCAGCATCTCGTCGGTCATGTCGAGGCCATAGGCCTTGCCCGTCGGTCCGACGCGGCCCGCGGAGAGCAGGACGTCGATGCCGCCTCCCGATCCGAGATCGAGCACGGTCTCGCCCGCCTTGAGCTCCGCCAGGGCCGTCGGGTTCCCGCAGCCGAGCGAAGCCGCTCTGGCCTCGGCCGGCAGCCCGGACGTGTCGCTTCCGGCGTAGATCCCGGATGTGATCGGGTCGCACTCCCCGCGAGAGGACGCCGAGCCGCAGCAGGACGCGCCGTCGACCGCGGTCACGCGGAGCGCGGCCCTCGCGTACTTCTCCTTCACGATCTCCTTGATGTCATCGCTCATGTCTCAGCTCCTCACGACGCGCAGCAGGAGCCGCCCTTGGCCAGCGGCAGCCCCAGATGACGGGGCGCGACGACCTCGCCCTCGAGATCGTAGTTGAGGTGATAGACCTCCCACTCGACCCCGTCCGGGTCCTGGACCCAGAACTTGTCCTGGTTCGCGTGGCAGCAGTCGACGCCCATCTCCTCCCGTACCGGCAGCCCGGCCGCCTTCACGCGGGCCAGCTCGGCGATCACGATGGGCACCGCGTCCACCTGCACCCCGACGTGATCGATCGTGCCCGCGCCGGTCGCGCCGCCCCCGGAGAGGGCCAGGTTGACGGGGGCCCAGTCGGGCAGGAACTTCACGTACCCGTCCTTCACCTTGACCGGCCCGGTCCCGAGGAACTTCTCGTAGAACTCCCGGCTCTTGGCCAGGTCCGACACGTGGAGATGGAGATGGACTCTCGCGCTCATGAAATCCTCCTCTAGCAGCAGGCGGTGAGCAGGCGCACCAGCGCCGTCACCGCGTCCCGCTTCACGGAATAGTAGATATGACGCTCTTGCTTGCGGCTCTCGACCAGCCCCGCTCGGCGGAGCAGATCCAGGTGGTGCGACAGGGTCGGGCCCGGGATCTCCACCTCGGCCTGGATCTCGCCCACCGACAGCTCCCGGCCCGCGCGCACCAGGAAGAAGAAGACCTGGAGCCGGCTGAGATGGGCCAGGGCCTTGAACGCTTCCGCGTGCTCGTCGCTCGCCTCGAGCTGGGCCAGCGGCAATCGGGCGATGGTCTTCATGTTTCGAGATATATCGAAATATGGAACCGAAGTCAAGCCCGCGCGCGGAGCGGAGGCGGACGCCCCGGCCGGGGCGTCAGTTCACGCGGCGGGCGCGCCCGGCCCAGTAGGGCTCGCGGAGCTTGAACTTCTGGAGCTTGCCGGTGGCGGTGCGGACGAGCGCGTCCCGGATCTCGACCGAGGTCGGGCACTTGTAGTGCGTCATGCGGCTCCGGCAGTGCTCCATGAGGTCCTTCTCGGTCGCCGGGACGCCCGGGCGCAGGACCACGAGGGCCTTGATCGTCTCGCCCCATTTTTCGTCGGGGACGCCGATCACCGCGACCTCGGCCACCGCGGGATGCTGGAAGAGGCAGTCCTCGACCTCGATGGACGACACGTTCTCGCCCCCGGTGATGATCACGTCCTTCTTGCGGTCGCTGATCGCGATGAAGGCGTCGTCGGTGTAGCCGCCGTCGCCGGTGTGGAACCAGCCGTCCACGATGGCCTTGGCCGTCTCCTCGGGCTGGTTCCAGTACCCCTCGAAGACGTGGTTGGAGCGAGCCAGCACCTCGCCCTCGGCGTCCACGCTCATGCGCACGCCCACCGCGGGCACGCCCGCCCGGCCCAGGCGCTGCGCGCGCTCGACCGGGTCGAGCCCGTCCCACTCCGCGGGCGCCCGGTTGATGGTCAGCAGCGGCGAGGTCTCGGTGAGGCCGTAGATCTGGATGAACTCCCAGCC